>NZ_RJPX01000007.1:0-62150 GCF_003944325.1 Streptococcus mitis
GAGCGTATCTGTTCCTTCTGTGTAATTACCATCGCCATCTTTATCAATGTAGAAGGTGAGAGTCGTTTGTTTCTTAGCTTCATCACGTTCTGCTTTAACTTTCGGTGTTTGGCCATTTTCACCATTTTTAACGATTGTTGTAAGAGCTGGACGACCTTCTGGTTGGGTAATGGTAATGGTATGGCTTCCATCGTGATTGTCTGTGACACTTACCTCTGGTGTGAAGCCATCACGACCATTTTCTCCCTTATCACCTTTAGGACCTGGTAATCCTTGAGGTCCTCTGATGTTGCCAATTTGGTTCCAGTTTCTGCCTTCTTTTTTGTAAACATCTCCTGTAGTAGCATCGATATAAGTATCACCATCTTTACCATCATTTGCTGTTGGTGCTTTAGGTCCACTTAATAATTCAGCACCATTACGACCATCTGTACCAGAAGCTCCATCTGCACCATTACGTCCATTTGTACCATTCAAGATATCACTTGTACCAATTAATTCATCCACACCTGGATCGTATTTACCGTTACCATTGTTATCATAGTATGCTGTAATACGAGTACCCTCTACTGGTTGTGGTGCTGGTGCTGTAGATGGGGCGTCTGCTAATGCTCTTCTTACTCTTCCGCTTCTTTGATTGTTTAGTCTTACTGCTGCTTCTGCTAAAGCATTCAAGTCAATATTTGGTGTACGGCCATCTTTACCATCCTTAATGTTAGCTACAACAGGCTCTTCTCCAGGAACTGTAAATGTAATGTCTGTACTGTGGCCATCTGCTCCACGAGCAGTTGTCACTTTAGGAGTTGCTCCCTTGTCACCTTTCTCACCTTTGGCACCATCTGTAATAACAACTTCTTTTAGTTTTGTATCGCCTGCATCGAATTCGTTGTTGTCATTTTGGTCATAATAGAAGATAACAGTTGTTGTCTTATCTGCTTCATTTCGTTGAGTCGCAACTAATGGACTTGCTCCATCGAGACCATCTCTTACAATAGTATTTGTAACATTACCTCTACCGTCGTTAATAGTAATAGTGTGAGTACCGTCATCTTTATTATCTTTAACGGTTACGGTTGGAGTTACACCGTCACGACCTGCCTGACCTTGCGCTCCTGTTAAACCACGTTCACCTTGGTTCCCTTTTTCACCTTTGGCTCCTTGGGCTCCTGTTAAACCACGTTCACCTCGGTCCCCTTTTTCACCTTTAGCACCTTGGGCTCCTGTTAAACCACGTTCACCTCGGTCCCCTTTTTCACCTTTAGCACCTTGGGCTCCTGTTAAACCACGTTCGCCTCGGTCTCCCTTTTCACCTTTAGCACCTTGGGCTCCTTGAGCACCAGTTAAACCACGTTCACCTTGGTTCCCTTTTTCACCTTTGGCTCCATCTTTAATAGCGATTCTTTGAACAAGTTCGTCTACGCCCTCAGTATAAACACCGTTTCCATCGTTATCAAGATAGAAAGTGAGGTTATTTGTATCACCAACTTTATTTTGATCAACACGTGGTTTTACTGTATCGATTAGCTCTTTAGCCACACCAATTTGCAGAATACGTGGCTTAGCTTCTTTAGTAACAGAATTACTAATTGGCAATCCTAAAAGTGTTTCGTTACCAAATCGATGGACTTTATAGGTAATTTGACGTTGTCCTTTTTCACCTTCTCGAACTAATCTAGTTTGACCTTCTGGTAACTTACTAGTTGGAAGATAGACAGTTTGGAAGTCAATGTCTTCTGAAACAGTCTTATTATTAGTACCACCATAAGGGTTTGCATCCAAGTATAGTGGGTTTGCTCTATAATAATAGTTAGAGTTACTGTATGGGTCGTTGCTAGTAGCGGCACCACCACCACCTTGGTCCACGTTAAAAGTAACAGGTTTCAAACGAACAGACAAATCACCATTTGGATTGTTGATTGGCAAACTGAATCTGATTGTCTGTTGCATACTTGTTTCAGTAGCAGAGGTCATAGTATATCCTGAGTGAGATACAAAGTTGGCACCCTGGCTAATAGGTTTTGATTGCTCTCTTAATCTTGGAGTTGTGATAGTTGCATTTGAAGGATTTCCAAATCCATCCCCTTTATCCAAGATAAAGTTATTATTAACAAATTCACCTGGACCAGAATATTGAATTGTGAAATTCAATCTATTACCTTGACGTACTGTCGTCACATCATAATGAATTGAATGACCACCACGTGCGTTCCCATAGCCGCGGAAACTATAACTACGACCAGCTTGACTAATATCTGTAAATGCAACTGTATTCCCAGAACCTGAGACAATTGGGTTGGCTGGATTGCTAGAAGCTCTAAAACCACTTTGTCCCTTATCCAAGTCTTCCTTACGGATAGCTGGATTTTGATGAGCATCAGAAAGGCTCAAACCTGGTTTCAAAATTTCATTAGTTGTTTTTGGAGCTGAAAACGCTTCAACTATAGCAGCTCTGCTAGTTGGCAAAACAGCGCTATCAAGAACTGAACGATCAGTCGTTGTTGCAGCTGGTTTAGCTTCTTCTTTGGCTTCTTCTGCGTCAGCTTTCTTCGCTACAGGAGTTTCTGATACAGTTCCTTTATCGGAGTTAGAACGGAGTTCCAGTCCAATGACAGCTGATTGAATAGATGACTCTGCTGCTGATAATTCAGCTTCAGTTGCATCTGCTTTACCAAGCAAACTTTGACCAGCTTGGATACTTGCTTGCAACTTAGCAGCACTTGCTTCTGTATATAATTTTGCTTCTAATTTTTTTGCACGCGAAAGAGCCGTTAACAATTTTGATTTATCAACCGCACTTTGATGAGAAACTTCCTCTTTTTCCACTTTAGGCTCTTCAACCTTTTCTACAGTTGCCTTAACAGCTTCAGATTTAGCTGGAGTCACCTCTATTGGATTAGCAACAGTTGGAGCTGGGTAGGTAGTTTCTTTCTTAGATGTAGAAACTTCTACTGGTTTAGTAGCTTCTGCTATCTTATCAACAGAAACACTGTTAGTAACTTCTGCATAATGTTCATCTGCTTGTACTGTTTGGGCCTTGGCTCCCGCTCCTAGGACTAAGGCTGTCCCGAGCAAGACACTAGCCGCACCAAAGTGATACTTACGAATAGAAAAACGTTGTTGCATTTTATACCAATCAAATGATTTTCTCTGTGCCTGTTTCATATTCTTTACCTCAATATAATTTTATACTATACAATTTACATCTATTTTTTATATAATTCAATATAATTTCACAAATTAATATATAGTATTTTTTCCCTCAAGATTCATTTAAATTGTTCTAATCAAAGTGAATTTACTGACAAAAAAATGATTCTCATATTTTAGTACAAATGGTACAGAAAAATAATATAGAGGTAAAAATGTAATCTCAAAATCAATACAAATATTCCAGTAACATTTAATTGCCTTTCTATATTCAATTCATAAATACTGTTTTAAGATCAAATCGGATTATTCTCCATCTTAACAATATCAATATTAGCATTTTTATTATAGACTATGATATAATGAGCTTAGGAGGATAGAACCCTATGAGATCTCTATTATCTACAAAGGAACAACGACAATTACGACTACTTGAAATACTCATTCAGAAACGAGATTGGATACGTCTAAACGAGTTAGCACAAACTTTAGAATGCACCGAGCGTATCCTGAAAAATGACTTAAACGAACTACGAACAGCATTCCCAACTTTCAAAATTCAATCTTCTATCAATGGCATTATGCTAAATCTAGATACAGCGGCAAGTATAGAAGATATTTATATTTATTTCCTCAGTCATTCCCAATCTTTTCAGTTATTAGAATATATGTTTTTTAACGAAGGATTGCCTATTTACCGAACTGTAGAAAAACTGCATTCTAGTAATGCCAATCTTTATCGTTTAGGAAATCGAATCACCACCATTCTCTCGAAACAATTCCAAATTGAACTGTCTTTTACTCCAACATCCCTGAATGGAAATGAAATCGATATTCGCTATTTTTATGCCCAATACTTTTCAGAGCGGTATTATTTTCTAGACTGGCCTTTCCCAGATATTTCTGAAAAAGTCATAACAGAGTTCGCTGACTACTTCTATAAATCCACAAATTACCCAATGCGATTTGCAATCTATAGAATGTATAAGCTGATGCTCGCAATTAGTATTCATCGAGTAAAAAATGGACATTTCATTGATTTACCGAATCATTTTTACCAAGACTACTATCCTGTTTTAATGAATTTACCAGATTTTGAGGACAAGCTTGCATACTTCTCTCAACAATTTGGACTGGAAATGACTCCAGATATTGTGGCCCAAATTTTCATTTCCTTTCTTCAAAATGATATTTTTCTAGATCCACAGCAATTCTTTGATTCTCTAAATAAAAATGAGGAATCTCGCTATTCTTATCAGTTATTAAGCCAAATTTTGGAACGATTATCTAAAGCATTTAATATTAAATTTGCTAATCATGATGAACTCATTTGGCATCTGCATAATACAGCTTATTTTGAAAGACAGGAAACCTTTTCAACACCACTCTTATTTGAGCAAAAGGGAATTACACTAGAAAAGTTCAAGGTCTATTTCCCAGACTTTATGGAAAGTGCTCGTCAAGAACTGGCTCAATATCGGCAAGCAATCGGGCAACATGATTATCCTGAACAATTAGAGCACTTGATTTACACCATCTTCACCCATGCAGAAAATATCACTACTCAATTATTAGCCAATCGACCGCCTATCAAGGTTTTGATTATCAGTAACTTTGACCACGCCCTATCCCTCACCTTAATGGATATGCTTTCCTATTACTGTAATAATCGCTTTACCTTCGATATTTGGGATCAATTGGAAACAAGTCCTGAAATTTTAAATCAGACAGATTATGACATCATCGTGTCTAATTTCTATATTCCTGGCATCACTAAAAAGTTTATTTGCCGAAACCATCTGTCAATCATGGATTTGGTCAATCATCTTAATACCTTATCAAATGAGATTCATTTGTCCAACTCTTTATAAGCTAGAAAAAACTCAGCAATACTTTTCCTTGCTGAGTTTTCTTCTTTTATCCTTATTTTATACTTTCTTTACAAAAACCAATTCCTGTGGCTGGGACAGGTCTTCTCTGTAGGCAAATCCTGCAAAGCTTAAGCGACGAGCTTCATCGACCGTCTGTACTTGATTTTCTATCAGGGCCGTTAGGAAGGTACCACGCGCTTTCTTGGAAATAGTTGAGTGAATCTTCAGCTGACCATCTCTATCCTCCATGAATTTGAAGGTTACCATCTTTTCTCTGATTTCCTTAGA
The DNA here is from genome assembly GCF_003944325.1 of Streptococcus mitis. Lineage (GTDB taxonomy): Bacteria > Bacillota > Bacilli > Lactobacillales > Streptococcaceae > Streptococcus > Streptococcus mitis_CW. The sequence goes on from NZ_RJPX01000007.1 coordinate 5,307, forward strand.
AAACACAGTCTCAAACTCCGATGACAATAGAGAGAAAATCACTTCTTCCTGCTTCACAGCTTCATCATAGGCTACCTTCCAATGGCTCTTCAAAGTCTTACCAGCGACTTTTAATTTCATTAAAAAGTCCAAACGGTAAGGGGCTATGGGTGACAAGGCTGGAATGACACCGTACAAAGCCGAGGTAATGAAGACATGATTTTCAAGATAGGCTTGTTCTGCCTCTGTCAATTTATCTCGCTTGATATGGCGGTACATGAGCCCATCAAAAAGTTTCAAGGCTGGGTAGTGTTGAGCAGTTTGTGTTTTCAAAGCTTGGATATGTTGAAATTCTTCCGCCGCCTTATCGACTGATACCTTATAAAACTCTCCAATTGACTAGCAGAATAGAGAGCTAAGGCATCCAGAACGGCCTGACTTTCTGGTCTTAAAGGAGTTGCCTCAATCCTTGGCAAATCTGTATTCATTTCTTTTGCTCTTGGGATTAAAATTTTCATATTGATAGTGTAGCATATTTTTTTGCCACTACCAAGAAATTCATCTGAAAAGAGACTGGGAAAAAGTCTTAAACCTCAGAAAAAACGCATAATATCAGGTGTTGAAAACCTTAATACGATGCGTTTTATCATGCAAGGATCTACTATATTTCTCCTCAAATTGAGGTTCTATATCATAGTAGCTCTGCTCATTCATCGATTCAATTTTTAATCCTCGATCAATTTATAAAAATCAGAATGCTTTAGAGATAAAGCCTAATCTTCTTTACGTTTTGTAGCCAATAGTGCTGCTGACAAGGCCAAGCTAACACCTGCTAAGAAGATGGCTATACCAGATTCTCTCTCACCAGTTTCTGGCAAGCTATTTTGATCTCCTTTGACTGCTGAAGCCTTTCTTTCTGCAGTCTGGTTATTAGCTATGTTCTGTACTGGATTCTCTGTTTTCTCACGAACTGGTACTTCCTGATTTCCTACTGTTACTGGAACACCTTTATCCTCTGGAAGTTTACTATCTTGAGGCACTCCTGTATTTACCCCGTCTTTAAAGTCAGGCTTCTCAGCGATTGGTGCTACCTGATTACCTACAGTTGATTGTTTCCCTTTGTATTCTGAAATGTCGTTAACTGCTCCTTCAACAAAGTTAGTACCTCCCTTGAATTCAGGGACTTCATTGACTAGCGCAGGCTCCTCGCCCTTGCTATTTGAAATAGATGCTTTCACTCCTACCTCGATAATGCGGTCTTGAGCCTTTCTTTGTTCAGTATGAACAATAGTTCTAGTAGTTCCCACAACTTGAATATAGTCAACTTTTTCTCCATCTTGTCCTTCAGAAACAACACGACGTTGGCCTTGAGCAAGTTCAGGATTTTCACGAATAACTTCTTTAAATGGAAGCGGAGTCTTTTCAATTTCCAAGCTTGGGGTTTCTGATACTAGGTTCTTCACGCCTTCTGTTGGTGTTGTTTGGAAGGTAGACTTAAAGTGTAAACGATATTCTTTCACCAAATTTCCATCTTTGGAAACAAGACGAACGAGTGTTGGAAGATTAGCATTTCCAGGATCAACAACTGTAACTACTCCATGTCCACTAGTTGTTGCAGTGACTTTTGGTTTTGAACCCATTGTTGTTAGAGTATAATCTGTCACATTTGGATCAAAGTTTTCCAATGCTTTTCCAGCAACTGAAATAGTCACTGAAGGAGTTTCTTCATCTCTTACTTTAGCAGGAGAGTAAGCACTAAACTCTACTACTGCTAGACCATTAGTTGTAGATTTACGAGTCAAACGTGCTCGAATAGCTGTTGTCTGAATCGGATCAAATGTAAATTCAATCGACTTACCAGCCAGGATTTCTCCAGAAGCTTTGTAAGGAATTGGTGCCCAATTTTCTGCCTTGTTGAATGGATGGTCGGCATTTTCTTCATAACGAGAAATCGTACTTGGTTCTGTAAAGGCAGGACCAATATATCTTTCTAGAACCATTTTCTCTGGGGCATCTGTTCCACTATCTTTAAAGAATTGAATGGCTACTTTTCCAATAGATTGGGAGGCAATTTTGCCGCCCTTCTTAAAGAGTAGTCCGACAGAAGTTTCTTGATTTTTCGGAGTCCGAGACCAGTTTGTCCAACGTCCGTCCTCAATGTATTTTCCATCATTGATGTAGAAAATTCTATCATGTGAATTTACTTGTACATCATTCGTTGTCGAAGCAAAGGCTTTAGAATCCGTTTCATTGTTGCTTGGATTTTCTGACAGAACTTGGTTACCTTTAGCTACAACTGTTACTTGCATTTTGGTGCTTAAATCTGTACCTATTACATGACCAGTTACTTCAAAACTTCCCTCCTGTTCTGTCGCATGTTCAGGAATGGCATCCCATTGAACTGCAAGGTTAGCCTTAACCCAGCCAGCTTGTGAAGGATAATAGACTGTCACTTCAGCAGGCAATTGAAGTTGATCACCAACATTCAAGATTTTAGCACCATTTTCTGCAGCAAGAGGTTGACTAGTTTCTCTCTCATCATTACGGAAGATTCGATATTCTTTCAATACCGTACCATCTTCTGCTTTCAAGATGAAACGCGTTGCGCCTTTTGGACTTGTTGCAGGCACAACTGTTACCAAACCATTATTGCTAGCTGTTGCAGTGATTTGTTTGCTAGATTGAGGAATATAGTAATCAGTCTTAGATGGATTAAAGTGTTCAAGATCCTTACCATCTACTTGGATAGAAATCTCTGAACTTGTAGAGCTTACTACCTTATTTCCAAGAACAGTTAGCTCTGTCAAACCAACACCAGCTGTTCCATCTGCTTTCTTCATGCGTATACGAACAGCATAGGTTTCTACCTTATCAAATGTAAAGTGATTTGTTTGAATTGCAGATAGCTGACTTGGAGCATGTAAGTTTTCAACTACTTTCCAATTGTCAGGATTATTAAATGGATGATTGCTATCTCGTTGAGCATTATTGACATCATTTGGAAGATCTGGAACTTCCTGACCTACATAGTATTCGATAACGTATTCTTTTGGAAGACCAATTGTTCTATCGCTATAAAAATCAACCGACAAATTGTTGACAAAACGTTTCGTCAAGTCTCCTGAATTACCAAACAAGATAGAAGCCCAGTCATTATCAGTATTTGTTCTCCAAGTAGTCCATCTATTTTTAGCGCCTGTTGTCGTTCTTGACACAGTCAGGTCGTTCAAGGCATTAGCTGAATCATCTCCTCCTGTATTTGATACAATGGCAGCTGGCAATTGGGAACCTGTCCATTGTTTAGAGATATTATTTCCAGCAACAACTTGACTAGACACTCGAACATGAGCTTTAGTGGTAAGATTACTATCAACTAAACGACCATTGATTTCATGGACTCCTTCAGTTTGACTAAAGTTGGTTGGAACCTGATTCCAAACCACATCTTTGTAGATAGTTGTTCCATTAGAATGGTAAGCACGAACATTAGCTGGCAATTGAACCGACTCACCCTTAGGTACTGTAAGGCTGATTTCCTCTGCAACTTGCAAGCCTTCAACCGTCACCGTTGCTTGAGCCTCAATATCTGTACCTTCTACATGTCCTTTAATGGTAAAGCTATGATAGTGCCCCAATTCTTTTTCAGCTACTTTGTCCCAAGTTACAGCTACCTTACGAGGCAAACCCTTATCAAATTCTGCTCCAACTTGACTAGGTAAATTAGGTTGCTGATTGATATCGGTAGAGATAGAAACTGGACGAAGTTTGACAATTTTCTTCTCTACTTTATTTTCTTTAATCACCAATTCAGTTGCGACAGATTGCGTTCTTTCTGTTTGATTGTCAATACGAGGAGTTAGAGTAACACGACCCTTAGTATAGAGCAACAAGTTCTGTCCATTTACCTCAAGATGACCACCATCAGCTGACTTGGCTTCTAAATGGACATCTGACGCTGAAAATTCCGTCTGTGAACCGTCCTCATAATGCCCAATTACATGATAAGGGAGAACTTGGTCTTCTGTTGCCTTCTCTTTTCCTTCAACGTTTACTTCCAAGCGGGTCAAGGCAGGTGCTTCCTTCACGAATTGAATCAAGTAAGTTTGAACTAAATCGCCCTTTTGGTCACTCAAGAAGACAGAAGCCTGATATCCATTATCAGCAGAAGCTTGCTGAATTGTTACCTGATAGCCTGTAGTCTGTGCTCCAACACTTGGGATTTTAGCAGTATAAGGAAGGGAGACTCTGTAATAGGTCTTGCTCGGCTCAAAGTTCTCAAGATCTTTATCCCCAACAGTAAGTCCTGTAATGCTACTTGTTGTTTCCTTGCTGCTTGCGATAAAGGTTGCCGTAACTTCATGACCATCATCTACTAATTTACCAGTAGCCTCCGTACGTCCCCCTTCCTTGGTCAAAGCAGCAGGATTTTTCAAGGTCCATGAAATAACCTCTGTATCAATTAAGCTACCATCTGTCAGAACAGCTGTGACCGTTTTATCCAAATCAGTCGCATTTGTACCAACCGGTACTGTAGCAACTTTTGGCAACCATTTATCTAAGGCAACCACTTTTACAAGTGCCTCAGCTTGGGTTTCCAAACCTTCCACTCGTCCAAATACTTTCTTTTCACCTGCACTTGTAAGTAAGTCAGATGGCACTTCCCAAGTGACAGTTTTTTCCTCAACACTGCCATCGCTATAAATAGCTGTTACTGTTTGAGGCAATTCAGGATTTGTAGTCACATCAGTTGTTGCTTTTACAGGAGCAAAGGCTACAAAGTGACGGTTTTCTTTCTTACCAGACACAGTTGCGACTGTTGCGCTATCAGATGTCAAGCCAGCAGAATCTGCATAAAGAGTAAATTTACCTTCTTTTTCTGTTGATTTTACAATGACAACCCCTTTACCATTAAAAGCACGTCTTTGCCATGTTCCATCTGCTTGAGCTTTGTAGCGCTCACGACTAGCTTGTTCCCCATTATCTACACCAACGATTTGTCCCTGACCATGCAGATTGAAATGAACAAGATTATTCGCTGTTGGTACAACATTTCCGTCGCTATCAACAATTTCGTAATGGATGTAAGATAAATCTTTACCATCTGCAGTAATAACATGCTCTTCTTTAGTTAGACGAACTCTTGCTGGTTCACCTGCAGTTGTCACACTATCACGCGCAATTTCATTCCCATTTTCATCTCGAGCAATCGCAGTCAGTGTACCAGGTTGGTACTTAACAAGCCACTCAAGATACAATTCACTTGGTTTAGCTCCTTCATGATAAGGGCGTCCATCTTCTGTCCTTTTCTTAGTAAATTCCTTTTTACCAAGCGACTGACCGTTTAAGAATAATTCAACATTTGCTGCATTTGAGAAGGTACGAACTGGAACCTTTCCATCGACCAACATCTTGCGATCCTTAAGGGTCTCTTCAGTCCAGTTCCAATGCGGTAAAATTCGGACAGTTGGTTTTTCTTTATCACTATACCACTCACTACGGTAAAGGTAGAAATCATTCTTGGGCAAACCAGCTGTATCAATAATACCAAAGTAGGAACTTTTTACAGGTGTACTATCCTGGTTATGCCATGGCGTTGGTTCACCGATATAGTCAATTCCTGTCCAGATAAATTGTCCAGCATATCCAGCATGATCACGATCAAAAGTCCATGATTCAGTAGCTGTTCTTCCCCATCCAACACGGTCATTACCATAATCAGATTGTTCATAATGACGATTTGAACTGTTATCATGTCCAAGAATTCGAGCAGGATTGTAATAAGAATCACGCGTTCTTGTCGCTGAAGACGTTTCAGAACCATAAATGAGCCAATCTGGATGAGCTCTACGAACAGCATCATAATTGCGTTCTCCATAGTTCATACCCACAGCATCCATAATTTCTGCAACTTTCAAGAAATCACCTGTAGATGCACGACTAAATTTATTTTCACCCATGGTTACGTAACGCTCAGTATCAATCGCTTTGATAACAGCCTTCAAACGTTTAGCAGTTTCAATAGAACGAGGACTACCATTTGCCTCCTCTACCTCATTTCCAAGAGACCACATCACAATAGACGGATTGTTCTTATCACGTTCTACCATTGTTCTAAGATCAAAATCAGACCACTTCTCACCCTTCTTAGCTTCAGGATGAGTTGCATCTTGATCAAAGAACCGTCCATAGTCGTAAGTCTTCTTGCCACCATACCAAGTGTCAAAAGCCTCCTCTTGAACCAAAAGTCCTAGACTCGCCGCAGCATCTAGCAACTGAGGGCTCGCCGGGTTGTGAGTTGTACGAATGGAGTTGACTCCCATATCTTTCAGAAGTTTTAATTTTCTGTAGGTAGCCTTATAGTTTTCTTCTGCACCCAAGGCTCCATTATCATGGTGAATACTTACCCCGTGGAATTTCATGCGTTCACCATTCAGAGAGAAACCTTCCTTAGCAGTCCAATTGAAATAACGGTAACCAAATGTATCTTCTGTTACATCAACTAACTGGCCTTCTTTATAGACTTTTGTTTTTAGAACATAAAGTTGAGGATGGTAACTTTTCGTTGTCCAAAGAGTTGGCTGATTAACCAAGATATTCTGATTAAATTGTGCTGTTTCATTTTCTGCCAAACTCTTAGTTGCAGAACGAACTAGTTCTGAAACAGCTTTACCCTCCTTAGTGAAAATCTGTTGCTCCACAAAGACATTCGCAACCTTTTTATCTGTATTTTTAATCTTACTTTGAACTTGTGTTTCAACATTGCTATTTTTTTGTTCAGCTAATTTTGGTGTTGTAATGTGGTTCCCATTTTCCGCAACATGGACTTTATCACGATAACTAAGGGTTACATCACGATAAATCCCACTTCCAGAATACCAACGACTACTTGGTTGCTTATTGATCACTTGAACGGTAATGGAATTTTCACTGCCATCCTTGTTCAAAAATTCTGTAATATCATAAGAAAAATGATTGTAACCACTTGGATAATGTCCTACAAATTTACCATTTACATAAACCTTAGAATCCATGTAAACACCATCAAAATTGATACGAACATCCTTGTTCTTGTCTACTTCATTCAGTGTAAAAGTCTTACGATACCAAGCTGCTCCACCATTTAACTGACCACCTTCATTGCGAGCAGGAGACTTGTGATCGAAGTCAAAATAAATACTCCAATCGTGTGGAAGATTCAATTTAGACCAATCATGAACATCCACATCTTTTTTTGAAAAATCTCCTTGGGCGTTTAGTTTAAAATACCAATCTTTATTGAAATCTTGTTTTCGATCTGATAATAGCTGCTTCTCTTTTTCAACATCCGCTTTACTTAACTCTTTAGAAAGCGCTTGCGTTTTTTCAGAAGAAGATTTGATATCTGTAGTCGGTTTTACCTGATCCTTTTCTAAAGTCTTTTTAGCATCCTCTTTTACATCTGTCTCAACTGTTGCTGTAGATTTCGGATTTTCTTCCGCAGTCTTTGGATTTATCTCTTCAGACTTTTGCTTCTCCTCAGCTTCGTTTCCTTCTCCTACTTTATTCGGAGTTTCAACTTTAGGACCAGCCAATTCATGGTTGCCTTCATTAACAGGTTTAGCAGAATCCGTATCCTTAATCCCATTTTCTTCTGTTGCTTCAGATTTTGGCTTTACAAACTCACGTCCACCATTCTCATCAGCCTTTGCGATAGCAGCTGCCACATCATCAGGAAGCTTATCTAAATGTTGGGGTTGATGAACCGTTGTTTCTTCTGTCTGAGTATTGGATGAAGACAACTCCTCAGCTTGTACAGCCGACAAGCCAAATATACTAGCTCCAATCATCACAGATGCCACACCTATAGCAAATTTACGAATGCTATAATGACAACGTTTATCGAAAAGTCTTTTGTTCATTAAAATCCTCATTTCTTTTTCTCGACACTAAGTAAGCGTTTACTTTTTAAAAAATAACCTCCTTCTGAATACACAACTAAGCATCAAGTTTGTTTTTTTGTATATATTGAATATATCAAAATGAACAAAAATTTGCAATCTTTTTATGAGTTTAATATAACAAAAAGGAGTGGGCTAGCATCCTATAACGAGAAGCTTAACAATGGGTAAAGAATCTAGTCCGAAACTATCAACTATTCAAAAACCACACAGTGTTGCTTTCAGCTTGATGATGCTCAATACTGAAATCACTGTGTGGTTTTATTGTGACATTAATGTTTATCCGTGATCATTGAATAACTCTTTTTCGAATTCTTATACTCAATAAAAATCAAAGAGCAAACTAGGAAACTAGCCGCAGGTTGCTCAAAACACTGTTTTGAGGTTGTAGATAAGACTGACAAAGTCAGAAATACATATCTACGGCAAGGCGACATTGACGCGGTTTGAAAAGATTTTCGAAGAGTATTAATCCTTTTTCCCTTTTTTGACAAACACGGCAGAGAGAACTAGTCCAAGACCACCTAATAAGGCTAAAGTAGCTGATTCTTTTCCACCTGTTGCTGGAAGTTGATCTTTAACTTTAGCAAGCGATGTTTGTGGTTGTTCTTGTTTTTGTGCTTGATCTGTTTTCACTGATGCACTTGCAAATTCATCGGACTTTTCAACAGTAGTTTCAACATCACTATTGCCACTGCTCATCTTATCTCCATCGACTTTATCAACAGAATCTTTCAAGTTTTCCTCTTTTGGAGTGGCTTGATGACTTGCTGTTCCTTCATATTCTGATACTTCATGGACAGCTGCTTCAGTACCATTTACGCCACCCTTGAAGTCTGGGACTTCTACTACTGGTGCTGGAAGCTTGTCTGCTTTTTCAATAGCTTCAGTATACTCGGGAACTTCATGGGTAGCTGCCTCAACTGCATTAACACCACCTTTAAATTCTAGTGCTTCTACTACTGGAGTTACGCCATCACCTGCTGTGCCAATAGCTTGAGTGTATTCTGGAACTTCATGAACAGCTGCTTCAACACCATTTACGCCACCAGTATATTCTGGGACTTTTACTATTGAAGCTGGTTCATCGCCCTTACTTGTATTTGGAGCTGGTTTGGCTGGTTCTTCTGGAAGTTCTTGGTGGAATGTCGTCATTTCGTAGAACTCTGGTTTACCTCCTTCCCAAACAAGTTTCACATCCAATAATGGAGATTTATCTCGGACAGCAAATGTTTGGAAGCTTGAGATAATCTCACCTATTTCTGACCAAGAATCTCTTCTATCTGATTTAAGAGTTCGAGCCAATACTCGAGCCTTCACTCCTTGCGGAAGACTTGAAACAAGTCGGATATGGTTCACATCTGTCGGTTCTGACAAGTGGTAGACCAGCTCACCTTGTTCTTTCTCAGCCTTATAGCTAGTCAATACCTTACCATCTACAAGGTTGGTGTAGAGATTACCTTGGCTTTCACCACTGTTTCCTTGAACAGTTGGGTCATTAATTGGTTTCACGAATTCGCCATCATTGATAACCAACTCAGTGAAGCCTACAAAACGAGCATCATAGTTAGCTGTAAATAGAACACGGAGATAATTGGCTTTAACTGGACTTGCAAGTTCACCCTCGATGTAGCGGTTTCCTGGCATCTTAGAATCATGTGTCCAACCATCTGTCAAGGAATCATCACGTGTCTCATTAGTAACACCGTCACCAACTGTCACAAGATCTGTCCAAGTCTTGCCATCTTGACTGACTTGAATCTTACCATCACGCAGATAATTTTGAGTTCCATCTTGAATATAAGCTCTAATTTTCTTAATGTCACGTTCGCTACCAAGTTTCAAGGTGATATGACCGTCTTTACGAGCATAGTCTGAGAATTCTACAAAGTTATTATAAACTCCATCGAACAATTGATCCAAGTTCTTAATCTTACGGACATCATTTCTACCGTATGTTGGATGGATGCCCATTGATGTCGAATCAAGTGTAGTTGGTTGAACTTCTTTTGTATGAACAAGTAGAGAGGTTGCTGTCACTGCTTGTTCTTGGTCAGTCTTGTTGACCAAACGAACATAACGTACTAAGGACTTATCTGTCACTTGATCAGCCGGATACCATTCTTGGGCATTTGGAGAATATTCCAAATTAAGGGATGGATTTTCTGTACCAACCGCTTGAATGAGTTCAGCTTGGTGAAGACGATCAAGTTTCATACCCAAATAACTCTTAGCTGGAAGTTTTGTTCCGCTCGGAATCTGCATATTATAACGACCTAGGCTGTCATAAACTGGAGTTGACTTCAAGTTTTCAACGTTTGTATCAGTCAATTTGCTATTGCCTGTACGTGTTTCAACTGAGAAGTCAGCGATACGCCACCATAGGTTGGTATTCTTAGTGTTGCGAATACGGACATAGCGAGCTGAAATTGGAGTTTCGATTTCTTTGGTTTGTTCACCAGTCAAGCGATCCAATTCTTGCCATGAGTTACCATCTGCAGAATATTCAAGAACACCTTCTGCTAATTTATCTCCTGAACCTTGATGGAGACGAACCTTAGTCACAGGTTTGACTTCGCCTAAGTCTAGTTGTACCCAACTATTTACTGGAGTTGTATCAGTTCGATCAGCATTCGCAAGCATGGCTTCAGTATTGTCACGACCGTCTGTAATCTGACCAACTGTCGTATTGTACTTGTACATAAGATTTGGACTAATCGTCACAGTAGCTGCCTGTTTAGCACGAGTAACTTCCACAGGGCGGTTAACAGCAATTTCTCTTACAGCAAACCAAGTATTATCACGATCTGAAGTCGCAATCATTCGAACAGCCTTGGCACGAATATTGAGTTTTTCATATTTAATAAGAGATTCATTTCCAGTGTAGCTTGGTTCTGAAAGTGTTACCCACTCATCATTTTCATTAAGATACTCAACCTTAGCATTGTTAAAGGTATCACGAGGATTTGCTTGAGTTCCCATTGCAAAGGTCAAGTTTTGGAGTGGAACAGCTTTGTTAAATTTCAAGCCAATGTAATCACCAGTCTTAATACTGTTTGGCGATTTGATTAATGCATGAGTTCCCAAATCTCCATCAGTCACCTCTGCAAGTCCGCCTTCTACACCTGTACGGTTCGTGATAAAGGTACTAATCACTTGGTCAGGATGCAAGGCTTTTTGAACTTCTGTTGCCAAGATTTCACGCAGTCCAAGCAAGAATGGACGGATATGTTGAACACCTAACTCAGCTTTTTCGTCATGGTCTACATAATGGAAAGTATGAGTTTGAGACTGTTCATATAGTTTCAATCCTTTATAGTAGCTATCCCAAAGTTTTGCAGAGTCATTTGTAGCAATAGCTTCTGTACCATCAAGGAGAGCACTCAAGGCATCCATTTGGTCAATGGTATTGTCCAACCAATAATGGATTTGAGCACGCATCTTTTCATCACCAGATGCTTTATAAAGTTGAGCTGCAGCTTTTAGTTTCGCAAATTCCGCACGCAATCCCTCACGCTCTGCGCTGACATCTTGACCTGCTTTCAACTTAGACATAAAGGTCGCCAATTTCGGAGCAAGTTCAACAGACTCTTCCAATTTCACAACACGACCATCCATGTTTTGGTTGATCATATGTTTACCAAGCTCACGGAAGGCAATAGATGCTTCACTATCTGTAAACTTACCATTTTCAACAAAGTTAAAGGCGATATCGTTGACTTTCTTGGCTTCTTCTTCTGACTTCCATTGTTTCCATGCATATTGAGCTGCAGAGAAGAGGGCAATCTTCGATGGCTCCGATTGTTGCATTGGATTCAACATGATACCTGAAAGAAGACTAGGATCAACATTTGGATGAAGGAATTTCTCACCACCACCTAAGATTAAGTGTTGTTTAGAGTTATCTGTAACAGGCCAATTGACCCATAGAGAAACTGGACGATAGGTCTTACCACCTGCAGTCAGGTTGTTCTTAAGGTTAGAGAGGAAGCTTTCGGATACTTCACCCCAGATCTTACCACCAGTAAGGGTCATAGAGGTTGAAGTTGGAAGATTTTCATTGAGTGCTTTCAACTCATCTTCACGGCCATTACCCCAATATTGACCTGGGACAAAGATCATTTCCTTACGAAGGCCACCATAAGTTGCTTGTTTTTCAGTCAACCAGTCTGTCATGTCCTTCATCAAGCGGTTGTAGCTATTGTAGCCACCAACTGGACTTGGGGCATCATCGGCCAAAATACCGAACTCACGAACACCGACATCCATCAATTGAGTGAATTTAGCTTTAATAGTTTCAAGGTCTTTTTGGTAGTCAGCATCGTTGCCAAAACGGATACGGTTATTCATGAATGGATGGATGGTCCACACATAACGAGTCTTGTTTTGGTTTCCGACACGCGCCAATTCACGAATTTCAGCTAGTTTTTCTTCTGGATAAAGTTCACGCCATTTCTTGTTATGATATGGATCGTCTTTTGGTGCAAAGAAGTATTGGGTCAACTTCAAGTCACCACCATAACGCATCAATTCTGCACGGTCAGCATTACTCCAAGGATTTCCATAGTAACCTTCGATAAAGCCACGGTTCTTAATTTCAGCATAGTCTTCAACTGTTACGTTACGCAAGACTGGAGCTTGACTTTCATTAAGCATGTGTTTGAGAGTTGTCAAACCGTAGAAGACAGCATCTGTATCTTTACCGACGATAGAGATTGTATTGTTCTTGATTGACAAGGCATAGGCATCAATCTTATCAAAGAGTCCTTGAGAAATTCCAGACACTTCTTTTTCAGCCTGTGAATGTTGACCATGAACACCAAGGTAGATGTTGGTAGCACCTGCCACTGCTGATTGACTGCTTGTGTATGAGATTTGATGATCTTGTAAAACACTCTTCAAGCGGTTACGAGTATAGATATCCAAATTATCTCCCATGACAAGATTGACTTGTTTATAGAGTTTTGTAACACCTTCATCGTAAGTTACTTTTTGTGGCGTTGGGAAGACCTTGTACTCTTTCTTAAGGTAATCTTGACTTTTCGCTGCTGCAGCAACTGTTTCATCACTTGTTGGCTTGCTAGCTACAAAGTTATCAGCAAGTTCAGTTGTACCATCACCCATTTCTTCAACTTTAGGTGTTTTTGGAGTAGCTGGCTCTTCTGCATTGGTAGTAGAAACTGGTTTCAGAAGTTGAATTTCTGCAGCACTACCAAATCCTGCAACACCTGCTAGAACTTTTAATTCTACCTTATCCGTTTCAATTGCATCAAAGTTCACTGTTTTCTCTTTGGCATTATTTTCCCAAGTTCCTGAAGCAACTTTAACCCTCTGACCATCTTTTTGAGCATAAATTTCATAAGAGGTCACGACACCATTACCACCACCTGGACGTGGAAGATAAGTCAAACCATTGACTTTTTCTGCTTCTTTCAAGATCATGGAAAGAGTGTACGGAGCAGTATCACCAGTCCATTTAGTATGCCAGAAGGTATTTGGATCATTGTCAAAGGCTTTTGCAACAACTCCTTCAGTCGCTGTTCCTGGTGTTTCCTGACTAGTTGCAGAAACTGTAAAATGATCATTTGGAATCAAACGTGGATTGACAAATGGTTCATTTGACAACTCAGCACTATGCAAGATTCCTTTGAAACCACCGATCGTTTCAAGTGGTAGAACCAAGCTATTATGAGCAAGACGAGGATTAGCTGGATTTGCAATACGTTCAACCTTTTCACCATCTACATAAACTTCTGTCGATTGTGGCTTCGTTACAACAGAAATTTGATAACGTTTGTTCTTTTCAAGTTTCTTGTTGAATTGAATATGGAATTGTTCAAAAGTATAGGCAAGGTAGCCATCTTTATCTGCAAGATAAAGTTGATTATTGCCACTTGTTGAGAAGGTTTGTTGGCCATCACCAGTTACAGTAACATCCAATTTCAAGACATGACTTGGTCCTGCGTCACCAACTAGACCTTCGATCGTACTGTCTTTATCGAAATTCAATCCTTTTTCACTTGTCTTCACTTTCTTAGCAAGGTAATCTTTGACAGTATCAGGATTGATCTTAAACAAATCTTCTTCAGTTACGGTCTTCTCTGGATTAGATTGTGGTGCATAGACACTTGCTGGTTGAATACGGTCTGCATAGGTCTTAGCTGCACGATCTGAACCCCAAGTGCGTTCTGCAGTGGACTGCATACTCTTGAAGAAGCGTTTAAAGATATCGTAAGAAGTAAGTCCAGTTTCATGGAGGTCAATGTTATCATTCCAAACCGCATGACCACCACCAAGGATATTTGGATTAGAGGCTTCTAGACGTGGGCCACCACCTGTTGAGAAGTCATTTGGTGTCCAACGATTGTATTGAATTTCATAATTGGCATAATCACCATAAGCAGTTTGGCTATTGCTACCACTTGGGACACTATATGTTGGGATATCTGTAATATTAATAATCTTAGCTCCCTGAGCAATAGCTTCTTTTGGTTGCTGCCAGCCAATACTCCAGATATCAACTTCTACATCTTTCCAATCAACCGCTGTTTTACCTCGTTTCGCACTGAGCGATCCCCAAATACGAGGTGTATATCCTTTTCCTTTAATGTATTTAATAAGGTCATTGACATAACGACGATAGCTTTCTCTACTACCATAATATTCGTCCGTACCAATATGAACGGTAGATACGCCATGAAGCGGTGCATCTGGTCCATCTAGGAGTTTGTCATAAACTGATTTGACAAAAGCCAGCGTTTCATCGTATTTATTATCTAGATCGAGCATGGCTACGCGCTCTACGTTATGTTTACCTCTGTAATCGCTCAGACTACCTTGATACATGAGGTCAGGACGAACTTTGACAAATGACAGAGCATGACCTGGTGTGTCAATTTCAGGTACTAGATTGATATGCAAGGCCTTAGCAAGTTTAATCAGATTTTGCATCTCTTCTTTAGTATAGTGCTCATCTGATGTTAATTTTTGACCATTCTTACCGACAATATCTGTCTCCACACGGAAGCCTGTCTTGGCATGCTCTAGAACATACTTCAGTTCTTCTTCTGGACTTAAGTTCTTACCTGCCAAGTGCTCTTTTAAGAAGATATAGTTATCATTTAGGTGCAACTGCAAGTCATTCATCTTGTAGTAGGCCATGTTTAGCATGATGTCTACAATCGTATCATAAGGGATAAACTTACGACCTGTATCTAGCATAAAACCACGGTGGCTGAAGCTTGGGAAGTCACGGATTTCACCATTTTGCAAATTATTTTCGCCCATTTGTAGAAGGGTACGAGTTGCGTAAAAGGCACCTGTGTTTGTTGCAGCTTCGATGGTAATGACACCATCTTTAATGCTGATACCATAGCCTTCTTTACCATAGCCCTTATCTTCAACCTTTTTAAACTCAATGCGGTTTTGTTCTGTCTGATTACCTGTTGCAATTTCTAAGCCACGGCTTTCAAGGTCAGTCTGATAGAATTTAGCTTCTTGACCAAATCCAGAATCGCCAACTGAAATAACAGTAGATGATGTAATAGAAGTTTTTCCTTCAGTTCCATACCATTGTTGGACTGCTGGAGCAACTGCCGGCTTAGTTCCAACACCTTCGTCTGCATGCAAGCCTTTAATAAGAACTTCAAATTCTTTTGTGAAGGTATGATTTCCATTGACTTGTTGAACCATCACTTTGACATGTTGTTCTGTCAAAGGTGTATAGATTTTATTATTAAGGTCGACAACTCCTTGCTTGTTACTTCCAATCAAACTAACTTGACCAGGCAATTTAGGCAATACAAGTGATTTTCCATCTTTAGCAACTGCTAGTTCTGTCACTTGACGAATATCTATTGGTTTGCTTGTATCCGGAATGTTTGAATAGGCACGAATTTCTTGAATACCAACATTTTTCCAGTTCATGGTACCAGCTTGGTAATCTGTAATTTCAAGTTTGAGGTACTTGGCTTGAATAGCTTCTTTCAAGTCAACTTTTTCATCAAGAAGTGGAGTTCCTGTTCTTTGATAGGCTAATTTCCATTCTTTAACTCCCGAACCATTCACATTTTCTTGACCTGCATAATAGAGATTCCAAGATTTGATGTTTGGATCATTTCGTTCACCACGAGCACGGCGATCCCAATCAATCTCCACATGCTTAATCACTGTTGTCTTTTCAAGTGTAAATTCGATGGTTGGTTTTTCAACATTTTGATCAGTAGCCCAGTGAGTTTCTGGTTTGCCATCGATTGCTTTGTCTACAGTATTTTGTGTCTGAGCTTCTTGGTTTGAAGCTGTAACAGTCGCATTTTCTAAATGATTGACATCAGGAGTTGCAACCAAATCTTTTGCCACTGGAGTTTCTGACGGTTTTACAGCTGGAGCCACCTCTTCTTTAGGTGTAACTGCTGGTTTCGGAGTTACTTCTTCCTTAGGAGCAGGAGTTTCAGTTGGTTTTGTAACTGTTTCTCCAGTATTTTCAGGCTGACTTTCTGTCTCACTTGGTTGAATTTCAGTATCCCCCGTCGTAGTAGCAGTTTCTGCTTTTGCAATAGCTGCTACTATATCTGCTGGCAGTTTATCCAGAGACTGAGCCTGTGTTATTGTTCCTTCTGTCTCACCAGGTCCTTCTGTTTCAGCTGCTTGAACCATTCCAGCACCAAAGATACTAGCACCAATCATAACAGAAGCTGCACCAATCGTAAATTTACGAATACTATAATGACACCGTTTCTCAAAAAAATGTTTTCCCATTTTTTCTTATTTCCTTTCATACGCTCACAATCGTAAACGTTCTCATTTCCCTTTAGAAAAAGAGAGAACCTAGAGGTCCTCTCTGGGTATTCTTTTTTCTCCACTAGAACAAGCAGAGAGTTTGAGCTCCCTTTTAATGAAAACTCCTGTATATTCTAATCTTCTTTTCTCTTTGCAAGAAATAGAGCAGACAATGCTAGACTGAGGCTGGCAAGGAAGAAAAGATGATCTGACTTGCTAGTTCCAGTGTCTGGAAGTTTAGCCTTCATTTCTTCTTTTGCTTCTTCTATCTTCATTCTTGGTTTAGACCTATCAACTGATTGTGCTACTGAACTCTGCTGCTTCTGATTGAATTGATCTGTTGATGGAATTTGTGACTTACCTCCAACTTCCTCATTGGATGGAGTCTGTGTCTTACCTCCTACTTCCCCAGTAGATGGAGTCTGTGCATTTTCTCTAGGCTCATCAGCTAATGGGCTCTGTTGTTTAGAAACTGGTTTATAAACTACTGCATAATGTCCTAGTTGACTAGTTGTGAATTCAATTGTTCCCTGACCATTTGTAAAGTTTACTGACTCACCTGATGCAGTATAGTACACCCCAGCCACTTCACCAGAAACTGGTACTCTAACAAGGACTGCAGCTTTCGGCTGAACCTTATGATTATCCTTATCTACCAACTGAAGAGCATAATCATCAAATTCCATACCTTGTAGGCTTTGGTCTGTTACTTTTTGAACTTGAAGATGCATGTCTGGTGTAAAATCTCTTGCTAGTCCTGCAACTACAACTCCTGTGGATTTATCTGATAAGACACGAACCTCTTCAGTTGGCTTGTCTACCGTAGGTGCTGCTTGGTCACCTGCTGTTCCCATTGCATCTGTATATTCTGGAACTTCATAGACAGCTGATTCTACTGCATTTACACTTCCAGTGAATTCCAAAACTTCAATGGCTGGTGCTACTTGGTCACCCTTGCTTGATGTTGGAGTTTCAGGTTTCGGTTCTGGAGTTGGAGTAGGTGTTTCATCTTTCAATTGGTCGAGATAATCTGCAAAGTATTTAATCATTCTATTTGTTAAGAGATGGTTATCTGTTGCAAATCTCATGCTGGAAACAACACTTGCTACTTCCTCTTGATTTTCTTTGCTGGTCAATTTTTGAGCTTTAGCTAAGGCCGCTTCATATGCCGATGTATCAAGAGTTGCTTCAGTCACTTGTGGACGAGTGAAGACCAATTCTGCAGCTGATTGATATTGATTACCACCATCTCCGTAAGTGCGTGTTCCTGTTAGAACAATCTTCTTAGCTTTGATCGTCTTGCCAAAGTTGATATCTTTAGGTTTGTTATTGTCAGCCCAATTTGTTGCATTGAAGGTATGTTCCTTACCTGTTTCATCAGTTACTACAAGAGTCACATCTCTCAAATTACCATTTGAACCAGAACCACGTGGAACATAATGGAGACCAGTAATTTCAGTCGGTTCTTTCAAGATCATTGTAGCTGGTTTACCAACATCTCCTCCGCCCCATGATGTATGCCATAAACTAGATAAGTTTCCATCAAAGGCATTTGCAAGACCTTCACCAGCCTGAGCAGGAGCGCTTAGGCTTGCAAAGTCATCTGTCACAAGAGCTGTTTTCTTCATCACTAAAGCATCTTTAAGAGCATTGACCTTAGCGATTTCTGCTTTAGCTTCTTCTACACTAATATCATCGTCTGCTTGACTAAGGTTAAAGACAGCCTCTTTCAAAGCATCCATTGTTTCTTTAGTATAGTTCTCCATCGAAACAGTCGGAAGGTAGTTCTTAACAGCATTTTCTGCCATCATCTTACCTGTCAAAACAATTTCTTCAATTTGAAGTCTGTCCATAATGAAGTCATTGTAGCCACGGAAGTTCGCATTACCGCCAGAGTCTCCACGTGTGTTGCTTGCATTGCCTGTAGAGTAGATACCTACCCATGTATCGCCAGTTTCTGCACCTGTCACGAGGAAGGTTGCACGTTTCGCTTTCTTAGAATCTGTCCAAGTATTTGCCAATTCATGCATTTCCAAATTACTTGCTTGTCCAGATTGGAATTCTCCCTTACCGACTACAAAGGCATAAGTGTTGTCAGAACCAGCTTCATAGTCAAATGTAATACGATAAGTCTTACCTGCTTCAAAGCGGAAATTTTGTGGAATTGTTTGGTAAACCAAGTTACGACGACTTACTAGACCGTTTGTCTTGAGTGACCAATTTCCTTCGATAACGTCATCAACTTTCTTGCCATTCCAATCACGTTGTGTATATGGACCATGTTTTTCAGACAAGTGAGTACGATTGTCTTCAACACCTTCGATTCCACCAATAACAAATGGGAAGATACCTTGTCCGACATTTTCAAAATCTTGTTTGAAGGCACCTGTTGCAGTGTCGTGACCATCACCATACATTTTTGATTCATTTTCAAAGATACGAATTTCATCAAAGTAAGTTGCTTCATTTCCTGCTTCACGACTCAAAGTAAGAGTGACATTTGATACATCTGAACCTGTTGTAAAGAAGGCATACATGTTTTGGAAGTAACTTGTATCGTCAACTGTAGCATTGTCACGACGAGTATTATGGGCATATGCCTTAACATAGTTAAGAGCTAGTGACTTATTGGTATAGCTAGTCACTTCTTTTTCACCAGTATTCACTGTGATACTTGCCTTAGCATTACTACGGTTATCAACACCGACATAAACAGCATACTTAGTATTTGGTTTCAAACCAGTCAGTTTCTGAGTAAGGCTGACTGTGCTCTTGTTGCCTTGGATACGAAGCATTTCATTTGCGCCTTGTGATTTGACAATTTCTGCCTTAGAAGCATCACCAGAAATAGTCCAGTGTTTCAAAGTTCCACTGTTAAATCCTTGGTCATAGATATGCATACCCTCACTCCATGACATTTCAGGATTGGTTTGTTTTGAACGATAGAGAACATATGGCTGATTTGCAGTTAGATCAAGAGTAATCTTACCATCTTTCACGGCAACTTCTTTTTCCTCAGTCTTACCTTGGTCAGTTAGTTTATAAAGGTAAACCTTGCCATTTGCCCAGTCGCTAGGAAGGGTCCAAGTTGTTGCACCTGCTTCAGTATTGAAGTAGTACATTTTTTCCTTGTCACTAGCAAGTTTCTTACCATTTGCATCCCAGTTCCATGGAGTCAAGTAAGCTGAACCATCTTGGATAACACGTCCATTAAGTGTTACTGTACGTTCACGATATTGTGAGCTATTGATATCATTTGACTTACGAGTCACAACTACCTTATTGTTGTCAGCATCTACCAACTCGACTTTCATTTCTGGAGTCCATTTATAGGTACTACCATTATCAGTCATGGTTACTGGTTTGCCATCTTCCCATTTGCTGACTGTGAAGTGTTGGAAGTACTTAGTCATAACGTCATGAGCAAACAAGTTTGTTACATAACCGTTATAATCACTACGTCCTTGCCATCCTTCGAAGTCCTTCATGCTATAACCGCCTAGAAGTGGGTAGTCAGCTGCACCACCATAACTTCTGTAGTCCCCAACCCAAGAATCTTTTTGGTGGTTACGGATAAAGCGCGTGATAGCACTGTTGATACCTTTATTAGTATAGCCACCGTAGGTCAAGTCAGCCGCCCAGTGTTGGAAAGTAGAGTCGTATTCACCACCATGACCCCACTCAATCGCAAAGCGCCAACCTTGTTTGTTGATTTCTTTAGCGAGAACGTGGGTAGCCCAGGCACCATTATCTCCTGATTGACCATTTCCCCAAACGTCCACATAGATAAAGTCGAGACCTTCACCAAGTTTGTTCTTCAACTCTTCCCAGCGAGCTAAGCGTCCATGCGCCAAGTCATAAGCAGCATCAATATTAACTCCTTGATCTAACCAGTTCCATCCATAGCTATAACTACCATCTGGATTCTTACGAAGAATATCTTCATTAAAATATTTAGACTCAGGATAGGTTTCTGAAGCGTTGACGTGGATACCGAGGTGGGCACCATATTTCTTCGCTTTCTCAATCAAAGCCTTAAAGTCTTCAACACCACCAATACGTTTACCGATGTCTGCATAGTTCAAGTGTCCAGAGTCATGTCCTTCACTTCCGTATCCCTTAAGAAGTACACCTTGACCAAGACCATCTGTATGAAGGTTAATCTTCTTGATACCATCCAAGGTCATGAGGAATGGGTTTTGCGCTTGTGAACCAAAGTTCATAGCGATACGGTAAGCTGTAATGTCTTTAACTTTTTCCCAACCTTGAGGGTTGTTCATGATGCTACGATAAGCAATGGCTCCATCCTGCCAGTCTACTTTATTATCAGCATTGGCATCTTCTGTGATAACAACCTTGGCACTTGGAAGTTCCTTCGTATATTCTGGGAAGACAATGCCCTTATAAGCTTTTTCCCATTGCCATTCGGAACTTTGGATTCCTACATAGTTTGTATTTCCAACAGTTTGTTTGAATGCTGTCAAACGAGTCCAGTCATTCGAACCACCACCGTAGCTGTTTTGAGAATTGCTCCAGACACCTGCAGCAAGCTTATCTGTAGAAACAAAACCATACATGTAACCCTTAGCCAAATCTTTCATTGGATTGGTTACAGCAATATGATCATCTCCACTGATATGCGTGTTATTTGACATGGTTGCCCCATCAAACTTAGCTCCAGCTTGGTCGCTTGAAACCGAAACAAGTGAATTTCCTAAGAAATTAATAGATGAGAGTAGCTTTCTTTCATCATCAATCTTTTGTCCTGGTGTAACTTGGTTATGGTTTACAATCTTAGTCACATCAAAGTGAAGTTGGTTATCCACTACTTGCAAACGAACAGTCATATCTGCATTGATTAGATTAGGCTCATCACGGAGTTTCATCTCATATTCAGCAGTCGTTGCATTGACCTTTTTATAGGTAACTTCAGGAGTCACAGCGTGCTTGTTGATCACAACTTTATTAATTGGTTGCACTTGTCCTGGGAGCTTGTTTCCATTTAGAACATATTCTTTAACACGTGGGAAGGCTTGGTCGATAACTGCTTTCAATACTGTAGATTGAATAGTGTCGTATTTTACATTGCTATCATCTACTGTATCGCCCTTTTCTTTTTTAGTGGATTCTTGATCTGTTTTAACTCCCTCTTGGTTGTCAGTTTTGACATTGACAATTGTTCTTTCACTACTATTGTAGGTTCCAGCTTTAAGAACAATTTTCTTTTCATCTTTTAGTTTGTCATTTACTGCAGATGGCAAGGTGACTGTGTCAAATAGTTTCACATCATTGTTAGTTGCATTCAGTTGTCCATCTGATTTGAGACTAATCGTCAAGTGGTTAGTTGAACCATTAACAGGAGCTGCAACACGATTACCTTGGTACCAAAGTCCACTTCCATTTGACTTATATTCCCAGAACCATCCACCGTGGTCATATCCTACAAAAACGTTGTTATCTGTGTCTTTAAATTTCATGAAGACACCAAAGCGAGACTTACCTGTTTCGGATTCTTCTTTAAAGGTCAAATCAACGGTAGCATTCCCATTAGCATCTACTGTCAAACCATCTTTTTCAAACAAGGCTGGTTTTTTACCATTGTCATTTTGAGCAGTTGAAGCTAGTTGGTTGTAACGAACTCCTTTTTCTTCACGGACAGTTACTGTTCCCTGTTGTTCTTTCTTTTCAACTGTTTTCCATTCTGGAGTGACTTCTTTTGATTCAGTCGGTTTATTCTCAGATGGTTTGGAATCAGTTGGCTTGTTCTCAGCTGGTTTATTTTCTGCTGGTTTGGAATCAATTGGCTTGTTCTCAGCTGGTTTTTCCTCTTTTGGTTTTTCTTCCTTGTTTTCCACTTGTTTATCGAGAGCATCTAGACCAGCTGGTTTCCTTGTTTCAATACCCTTGATATAGTTTTGGATCCACTCTAGCTGAGCAGGTGAGAAGAGAATACCTCCACTACGTTTACCAGAGACACCGTTTTGGTGGATACCAATCAATTTCCCATTTTCATCGAAGATTCCGCCACCACTAGCACCTGGTTCACTTCCTTGATAGCTAATTCCACGAACACCTTCTCCGTGATTGTTAATGTCCTCAACGGTAGTATTCAAAATTGGATCAAGCTCTCCTTTTGGATATCCAAATACATGAACCTTGTCTCCTACCTTAGTTGTAGCAGGCTTGTCAGTCACTTCAACGGGAGCATTTGCAAGAGGTGTACGAAGCTTAACAATTGCCAAGTCATTTTTATAGCCTTTGAGGAAGCCTTCACGGTCCCAGTGTTTTACATCATTCTTACTAAATTTGACATCTGGTGCTCCTTTGTAAGAAACTGTATAGACATCTCCATCACTCTCAACATTATCAGCTACCTTACGATTATTACCATCTGGAACATCTTTGATAAAGTTATGAGAAACAGATAAAACTAGATTTTCCCCAATAACGATACCACTGCCAATCCCCGCAGCGCTTTTAATTTCAACAGTCGCACCATAGTTTAATTCTCCATTTTTTGTTTTAGCGACATCTTCTGGAACTAAACTTTTATCTTCTTTTTCTAAGTCTTCTTTTGATGCAGCATGACCATTTTCTTCAGCCTTATCAAGTTTTCCACGTAGTTCATCAGGAAGAGTATCTGAAGTTGATGAGCTTATTGCAGTTTCTTTTTCTTTTGCCAGTAATTCTTCTTCAGTCTTTGGTCCTTCAGTTACTTCAGGAGAACCTTGGTCTTCACCAGCTTTTGGTGCTTCAAAATCATGCCCTCCGTCCTCTTTAGCATTTGCAAGAGCTGCAGCCAAATCAGCCGGGATATTTGCTGTTGAACCTGTTTGTGCAGAATCTGCTAGAACAGTACTAGTTCCAAAGAAAGCTGCACCAATCATGACAGAAGCAACCCCTAATGAAAATTTTCGAATACTATATTTACAACGTTTTTCAAACAATCCTTTATCCATTAAGTCCTAGATCCTTTCACTATATACGTAAGCGTTTACATCTGCTATTTAAAAAAATACTCCTTTCTGTCTAAAAAGTGCAACACTTACATCATTAAATAAAAAATAATTACACTTTTAATATAACAAATGATAGCCGATAAAGCAATAGAAAAGATAGGAAATGACTAATTTTTTCTTTCAATCCTAATAAAATTAAAGTATAACATCTCCAAAATACTCTAGAAAAATAAAATACATATCATCAAATTTTTTCAATATCTGATAATATGCATTTTTCTGATTTTAAAGACTTTTTATCCAACCTCATGCGTTTCAAAAACGAAGAAGTTGAGCCTCAATTTGAATTTTTCTCTTTTCATACCTCCTTAACAAAAACCAATTCCTGTGGCTGGGACAGGTCTTCTCGGTAGTTAAATCCTGCAAAGCTTAAGCGACGAGCTTCTTCCACCTTCTGAACTTGATTTTCTATCAGGGCTGTCAAGAAGGCACCACGCGCTTTCTTGGAAATGGTTGAGTGAATTTTCAGCTGGCCACCCTTGTCCTCCATGAATTTGAAGGTTACCATCTTTTCTCTGATTTCCTTAGAAAACACAGTCTCAAACTCCGATGACAATAGAGAGAAAATCACTTCTTCCTGCTTCACAGCTTCATCATAGGCTGCCTTCCAATGGCTCTTCAAAGTCTTACCAGAGACTTTTAACTTCATCAAAAAGTCCAAACGGTGAGGTGCCATAGGTGACAAGACTGGAACGACTCCGTACAAAGCCGAGGTAATAAAGACATGATTTTCAAGATAGGCTTGTTCGGCCTCGGTCAATTTGTCTCTCTTGATATGACGGTACATAAGCCCATCAAAAAGTTTCAAGGCTGGATAGTATTGGGCAGTTTGCCTTGTTAAAGCTTGGATATTTTGAAATTCTTCCGCTGCCTTCTCAGATGAAACCTTGTAAAAACTCTCCAATTGACTAGCAGAATAGAGGGCCAAGGCATCCAGCACGGCCTGACTTTCTGGTCTTAAAGGATTTGCCTCGATACTCGGCAAGGCTGTGTTCATTTCTTTTGCTGTTGGGATTAAAATTTTCATATTAATAGTGTAGCATATTTTTTAGCCACTACCAAGAAATTCATCTGAAAAGAAACTGGGAAAAGTCTTAAAAATCAGAAAAACGCATCATATCAAGTGTTGAAAAACTTGATACTATGCGTCTATTATGGAAAGATTTACTTCATTTTTTCCTGAAATTGAGATTTTTCTCCAACCTCTTCTCTTACTGTACCTTAAAGGTCTTGAGATAATTGTCTTTTCCTACTTGACCTTCAAAGTTTTTACCATTTTCTAGGTAAGGAAGTTCATCAGATACAGAAGCCTTGACCTTGTATATCTTGCCATCAACTTTAAAGAAGTAGACGGTATCTCCCTTGATAACAGCTGATTTGAGGTCTGCTACCACACCCTTGATACTTTCTTTGGTTTCATTGTCAATTTCAAGGTCGTTTTTATTAGCATACTTGCTGAGCAGCTCTTCCACTGTCGTAGCTACGATAACATTTTGGTACTCGACTGCGTCTACCAAAGCATACTCTTTGACCAAACCAGCATTGTCCTTCAAACCCATGATGTAGAGAGGCTTGTCATTGAGGTTGATGAGGATTGGGAAGGTCGCCTTGTAGGATTTCTCCTGAACAGCACCTTCGGCTGATTCACGGGCTGATTCTTCGGTCGCAGAAGCCAAGCTATACTTAGTAATTTCCCCTGTCCGCATATTTTCAAGGATAAAACCAAGATTACTTTCATCTGCATTGGCCGACGTCACGCCTGTGTAGAGATAGATGTCATTGCCGATAGACAAGTAATTATAGCCCTTGGTAGTCTGGGTCACGTTTTTCTTGGAAATCATGGCATTCCAGAAACCGTCCTTGTACTTGCCGTTGTAGTTGATTTGCTCAATGGTTTCCTCAGCTGGATAGACTCTGTCCACCCATTCTGGAACATCTGCCAAGCTGTATTCCTTGGTTTCTCCATTTGTGGCATCCAAGATAATGACTGAAACAGGACGAGGAACCGCAAGTCCAAATTGCTTTTGGTAAACCGTTGCTACATAGAAAGGATTACCCTCATCGTCCACCTCGAAAGATGGAGTTTTGAAGATCTTGGTTGGGTACTTAAAGCGCAGGTGACGCTTGACATCACGGTTAAAATACTCCGAGTCTGAATATTTGATTGGTGTCTTCAAGTCCACCAAATTCGCATTTCCTGTTACCATGTCCACCTTGATATACTCGCCGATTCCCTTAGCTTGATTATTAAACCATTTGATAGGGTCTGCATATTCTAGTGGTGTAACTCGATAAGGTTTCCCATCAATTGTCAATTGGGTATAGGTATCTGCCGCTACGTACTGCGACACCTTATCCGTTAGGGAACCTAAGTAGCGGTCACCAATTTTTTCAGCGGTACTTCTATCTAAGATAGGAACCTTACTGGTGTCAGTCTTAGGAAATTCAGTAAAGTCTTTTTCCGTAACTGTGACTACATTAGCATAATTTTTAGCCTGAAAAATGCTGGAGGTCACCAAGGAAACTAAACCAGCCAAGAGAAGAATTCCTCCAATAGAAGCAAAAAGAACTTTCCCTAACCGATTGATTTTGAAACCCTCAAAATTTAAAGCAGCTTCCGCCTTGCCGTGGCGCACATGAACTGTTTTGACCAGATTGATTCCCTTGCCAAAGCCAAATAAAATAGCCACAAGCAACAAATGCCCACAGAGGAAAAAGAGAAACTCCCAGCTGGTCAGGTTAAGGGGTGGTAAGAAGATATACCAGGTCGTTGCGATAAAAATAAGTTCAAAGACTATTCGTTTCATTTGCTTTCCTCCTAAATGATTCGTCCTTCCAAGTGATCCAGTTCATGCTGGCAAATCTGAGCTGGGAAGCCTGTCAAGGTAATGGTCTGTTCCTGCCACTTGCTGTCACGATAAGCAATCCTTATGGTTTCATAACGCTTAGTAGGTCTCACACCTACCAAGGACAAACAGCCTTCTTCTGTCTCATAAGGTCCTTCAAAAGACAGGAGCACTGGGTTAAACATGACCACAGGAACCAAGCCAAGATTAAAAATAATCACGCGCTTCTGCACCCCAATCATATTGGCAGCCAGACCGACACAGGTCTCACGATTTGCTAAGAGTGTATCCTTCAAATCTCTGGCAAGATGAAGGTCTTCCTGACTTGCCGGCTGAGACACCTGACATAAAAACAAAATATCTTTCACAATTTTCTTTTCCACTTCCTCACACTCCTCTTACTTTTTACTATATTATAGCAATTATAGCACAAAAGTCGATAACTGCAAGCCCTTTCCCTCAAATGCAAAAAAAGCCATCCGAAGATGACTTTCTTTTTAAATCGCATTCTTGTCAAAACCAAGTTTGCGTTGAACAAACTTAACAATTTCGACGATGATAATCATTGAGAAACTTCCAGCCATAACGATTCCCCATTGTGACAAGTCTAGTTTGGTTACGTGGAAGATTCCTTCAAGCGGTTCTACGATGATTGTTGCCATAAGAAGAATGAAGGATACTAGGATAGACCAGTTAAAGGTCTTAGACTTGAACGGGCCAACTGTCAAGATGGATTGGTAGACAGATTTAACATTGTAGGCATGGAAGAGCTGAATCAAACCAAGGGTTGCAAAGGCCATAGTAAGGGCATCTGCATGAATGGCATGATTGTCACCCACATGAACTGGGTAAGCAATCGCAAGTCCATAAACACTCATAACAAGGGCTGCTTGGAGTACACCTTGATAGATGATAGAACTGAAAACACCACCTGAGAAGAAGCTTGCCTTGCGTCCACGTGGTTTATGGGTCATAACACCTGGCTCCGCAGGTTCAACACCTAGAGCGATAGCTGGGAAGGTATCCGTTACCAAGTTGATCCACAAGAGATGAACTGGCTGTAAGACATCCCAACCAAAGAGGGTTGATAGGAAGATTGTTAATACTTCAGCAGTATTGGCAGAAAGCAGATACTGAATAGTCTTTTGAATGTTTGAGAAGACCTTACGTCCTTCTTCAACTGCAACAATGATAGTCGCAAAGTTATCATCTGCAAGAATCATGTCAGATGCACCCTTAGAAACCTCTGTACCAGTGATTCCCATACCGATACCGATATCGGCTGTTTTCAGAGCTGGCGCATCATTGACACCGTCACCTGTCATGGCAACAACCTTACCTTGTTTTTGCCAGGCCTTGACGATACGAACCTTGTGCTCTGGAGACACACGCGCATAAACAGAGTATTGACCAACTACTTTTTCAAAGTCTTCATCTGACAATTCGTTGAGTTCAGCACCAGTTAAAACGTGGCCTTCTGTATCGTTTGCGTCAATGATGCCCAAACGTTTGGCAATCGCTTCTGCAGTGTCTTGGTGGTCACCCGTAATCATGATTGGACGGATTCCCGCTTCCTTAGCCACACGAACAGCCTCAGCAGCTTCAGGACGTTCAGGGTCAATCATCCCGATCAAACCAGTAAAGATTAAATCATTTTCAAGCTCTTCAGAAGTAAGGTTTTCTGGAATACTATCAATAATCTTATAAGCACCCGCAAGGACACGCAAGGCTTGGTGAGCCATTTCAGAGTTGTTGGTATGGATGAGGTTTGTAACCTTATCGTCAATCGGAGCAATATCCCCAGCCTTATCACGAAGAACACAACGTTTCAAGAGTTGGTCTGGCGCACCTTTAACGGCTACGAGGAAGCGTCCATCTGCAAGTGGATGAACTGTTGACATGAGCTTACGTTCAGAATCAAATGGTAACTCAGCCACACGAGGATATTTCTCTAAAAATCCTTTGACATCGTAGCCCTTGTCCAAGGCATACTGGATAAAGGCTGTTTCGGTTGGATCACCAATTAGATTGCCTTCCACATCAATCTTAGTATCGTTAGCTAAGACTACTGAACGTAGAAGCGGCATTTCGAGACCCAGTTCAATGTCATCAGCTGAGTCATGTAGGACCGCATCGTAGAAGACTTTTTCGACTGTCATCTTGTTCATGGTCAGCGTACCAGTCTTATCAGAAGCGATAATTTCCGTTGAACCAAGTGTTTCAACTGCTGGCAACTTACGAACGATAGAGTTTCGTTTAGCCAAAACTTGAGTACCAAGGGCAAGAACGATAGTTACGATAGCTGGGAGCCCTTCTGGAATGGCTGCAACGGCAAGCGCAACAGAGGTCATCAACTCACCAAGTGGATTTTTCCCTTGAATGAAGACACCCACTACAAAAGTAACAAGGGCAATAACCAAGATTGCATAGGTCAAGACCTTAGAAAGGTTGTTCAAGTTTTGTTTAAGTGGTGTATCTGTCTCATCCGCATCTTGAAGCATACCTGCGATGTGACCAACTTCAGTGTACATCCCTGTATTGACAACAACACCCATCCCACGACCATAAGTCACATTTGAGTTTTGGAAGGCCATATTGACACGGTCACCGATACCAGCATCTGCAGCAAGTTCAACTGTCAAGTCTTTTTCAACTGGAACAGACTCACCTGTAAGAGCTGCTTCTTCGATTTTAAGAGAGTTGGCTTCTAGCAAACGTAGGTCTGCAGGTACTACATCACCTGCTTCGAGAGCGACGATATCACCTGGTACCAATTCTTTAGAGTCAATCTCAGCCATATGCCCATCACGCAGAACGCGAGCAGCTGGACTAGACATAGATTTGAGGGCTTCGATCGCTTCTTCTGCTTTTCCTTCTTGGTAAACACCAAAGGCAGCGTTGATGATAACTACAGCTAGGATGATAATGGCATCTGCGATATCTTCTCCACCAGAAGTCACGACTGACAAGATTGCTGCCGCAACTAGGATGATAATCATCAAATCCTTAAATTGCTCGATGAATTTGACCAGGATTGATCGTTTCTCGCCTTCTTCGAGTTCATTGTGGCCAAATTCGGCAAGGCGTTTTTCCGCCTCACTTGATGACAAACCTTTCTCGGTCGCATCCACAGCCTTCAAGACCTCTTCAGGACTCTGATTGTAAAACGCTTGGCGTTTTTGTTCTTTTGACATGTGTCTCCTCCTTGACATTGTGTGCAAAACAGACTCTCTTTTTCCTCATCGTATCTTTTCACGACAAACAAAAAAGAGACCTGTTAATCATAACAAGTCTCGCTGTTTAAGATAGGGCCGGAAAGCATACTTTTCAGTATAAAATTCGGAATGACGACACTATCACAGGTTTCTGCCAGCTACTCCCTTGAGTAGTACTATTATACCAAATTTTGGAAAGTTTTCAAAGAGTAAAGATTCTATAAAATTCTATCCTTATCAAAAGTACGTTCACTGATAATATATCTAGGACGACGTTTCGTTTCTAGGTAAATCTTTCCAATATACTCACCAATTACTCCCAAACTAATCAATTGTACTCCACCAAGTAAACTAACTATTGCATAGGTGCTTGCCCAACCAGCCACAACCGTACCAGCAAACTTACTCAATATAACCCAAATAATCAATAGAAAACTAAAGAGTGATGTCAAAACACCAAGGCTTGTAATCAACCGAATCGGTTTGATTGATAAACTGGTAATACCATCCATAGCCAAACCAAGCATTTTAGATAGTGGATAATGGCTCTCACCAGCAATTCGTTCATGGCGCTTATATGAAACGTAAGAATATTTAAAACCAACTAAAGGCATTAAACCACGAAGAAATAGATTAACTTCAGTGAATTTTTCTAATTCCTTCAAGAATCTTTTAGAAACCAAGCGATAGTCGGCATGATTGAAAATAACTTCTGCTCCAAATAGGCGTAGCACTTTATAAAAACCTTCGGCTGTAATTCGTTTAAAAGCAGAGTCCGTATCACGGTTATCACGTACACCGTATACAATTTCAGAACCACTTTTATACTCAGAAATCATCTTATCCATGCAGTTAATATCATCCTGTCCATCGGCATCAATGGTAATGACAATATCAGCAAACTGAATAGCTTCATACATCCCTGCAAGGACACTACTTTGATGCCCCCTATTACGACTTTGTGATACACCAACCACAGAAGGAATGGATTTAGCATAACTTTTTATCAATTCCCAAGTCCGATCCTTACTACCATCATTTACATACATGATTTTACTGAGAGGATGGATTTCTTCTTTCTTTACTAATTGTTCCATTTTTTCAAGAAACATTGGATTAGTATGTGGTAAGACTTGCTCTTCGTTATAACATGGAACAACTATATATAAAATTGGCTTTTTCCTGCTCATACTATTCTCCTCCTTTTCTATAAATCATAGCTGTATCAATCTGTTTTTCTAAGTGATAATTTACTTTAATATAATCCTTAATAAAAGAGTCAGTCCTCTTACCATAATCCCATTCAGTATCAAATACAATATAGATAGGAGGATTTTCTTGTATAGATTTTTTAAACTCATCAATAATAACTCGATCATCTGTCACCGCAGGGATAAAGAAAAATTTTGTACTAGCTAGCCGTTCACTGTACAAATAAATTGTTCCATTTTGACGGTGTGTATAAATTCGGTCATCCATCGACGTATTTTTCTCTATATAGTTAGCAACACGTTGCTGTTTTTCAGAATTATTGAGATATCTAGTATTCATATTCTTCATGATGTATTTCACATCATTCTGGTATACAATACTTAATCCTAAGAACAAGATAAGAAATACTTGAAAAGACATTTTCTTTGATATGCTATGAAATACATAGGAAATATATGGAATCAAAATCGGAAGCATCACTAAAATGTAATGGCCATAGCTTCTTTTCGAGATAAGAGCCAGAAGTAGACAAATAATAAAAACAAAATGATAGAAAATTGATTTTATTCCAAATTTCTTCCACAGTGGTATCAAGGAAAATAACATCAATAAATTAAGACTTAAGAGATTTGTTTGGGAAATGTACCATCTGATAATCTCATACATCGAAACGTTATTTGACTCTGTAGTATAAATAAAATTAATTCCAATCGACTGGTATATCATTTCAAAAAAGATACCTTTTGATAACAGATATAAGCACAAAGGGATAGTTGGTATTAATATTCCAAGGAAAAATAATCCAATCAAAGAAAACAAGTCCCTGTATGCTTTCTTAAGTATGAAATCAATCAATACATAAATACAAAATACAAGCCAAATCCCTATCATATTTGCTTTCGTAAAAAATACAATAGAGAAAAATGCACCTGATGCTATGATATCATTTTTGCTGAAATCGCTTTGTATAAACAGTTTTAAAAAAATGTATAATGAATAAGCCAAAAAAGGTAAAATAAAACCTTCTAAACTCCAACCGCCATCAAAAAAATACTCATAAATTATAAAGATAATTGCTAAAGTTAAAATTGTTTGCTTATTTCCAGTAAATAACCTTGAAATCTTATAGCTAGCTACAAAGAAAAGAAATGTGCAAAATAGGTATAAAAATTTAATTCCTAAAGCACCACCAATAAGATATCCTAGGTAGTTCAGTAAAAAAACAACTGGCCCCTTATGATCAAATAGGTCTGCATACATCAATTCTCCCCTATTCATTGCATACCCAAAATATTCAAAAATACTAGCATCTGAAAACGGTATTCCTTGTTTGACATTTGTTACCATCGAGAACCAGACTAAAACAGTAAAGAGCAAAGAAATACTCATCACTAAAATACTCATTTTTTTCAATTTTATTCACCTCAACTTTTCACTTTATCAGTCTATCATATTTCCTAAAAAAAAAAAGTATTTTCTACTTTGTATTTTCTTACTTTTATCCATCCTATTTGAATTTTCCCTTGAAAACCAGTATAATGGTAGAATGCTATGTGACTAGAAAGGAAGTTGAATGAAGCAATCTATTTCAAATCTCAAGTTAGCTGAGCGTGGGGCCATTATCAGTATTTCGACCTACTTGCTCTTGTCTGCAGCCAAATTGGCTACTGGCCATCTTCTTCATTCATCCAGTTTGGTGGCAGATGGTTTCAACAACGTCTCGGACATCATTGGAAATGTTGCCCTCTTGATTGGGATTCGGATGGCGCGCCAGCCTGCAGACCGTGACCACCGTTTTGGTCACTGGAAAATTGAGGATTTAGCTAGCTTGATCACTTCCATCATCATGTTTTATGTCGGTTTCGATGTACTTCAGGATACCATTCAAAAAATTCTCAGTCATGAAGAAACGGTCATTGACCCTCTTGGTGCAACCCTAGGAATCATTTCTGCAGCGATTATGTTTGTTGTTTATCTCTACAATACTCGCCTCAGTAAGAAATCCAACTCCAAGGCGCTGAAGGCAGCTGCCAAGGACAATCTTTCTGATGCTGTTACCTCACTTGGAACCACCATTGCCATACTAGCTAGCAGTTTCAACTATCCGATTGTGGATAAACTGGTTGCTATCATCATCACTTTCTTTATCTTGAAAACTGCCTATGATATCTTCATTGAGTCTTCCTTTAGCCTATCAGATGGTTTCGACGACCGTCTGCTTGAGGATTATCAAAAGGCCATCATGGAAATTCCCAAGATCAGCAAGGTTAAGTCCCAAAGAGGTCGTACCTACGGTAGCAACATTTACCTGGATATTACACTAGAAATGAATCCTGACTTGTCGGTTTATGAGAGTCATGAAATTGCGGATCAAGTCGAGTCTATGCTGGAAGAGCGTTTTGGAATCTTTGATACCGATGTCCATATCGAACCAGCACCTATACCTGAGGATGAGATTTTAGACAATGTCTACAAAAAATTGCTTATGCGCGAACAATTGATTGACCAGGGAAATCAACTGGAAGAACTCTTGGCTGACGATTTTGTCTATATTCGTCAGGATGGAGAGCAGATGGATAAAGAGGCTTATAAAGCCGAAAAAGAATTGAACTCTGCTATCAAGGATATTCAAATCACTTCCATCAGTCAAAAGACCAAACTCATCTGCTATGAATTGGACGGAATTGTCCATACTAGTATCTGGCGCCGTCACGAAACTTGGCAAAATATCTTTCATCAAGAAACCAAAAAAGAATAGAGAAATCCTGTCATGAGACGGGATTTTTCTATTCTTTTAACTATCAAATTCACTTAGATATTCATAGCGTTCGTATTTTTCAAGGAGTGCTTCGTTTTTCTCATCCAGTTCTTTTTGAAGAGTCGCTAGCTTACCAAAGTCAGAGCCATTGGCCTGCATTTCCTCTTCAATAGCAGCGATACGATTTTCCAAGGCTTCAATATCGCCTTCAATGCTTGCCCACTCCTGCTTTTCTTGGTAGGTCATACGCTTCTTGTCTTCGCGGACCTTGACCACTTTTTCCTTTTCAGCCTTTTGCACTTGATTGGCCATATCTGTTTCAAAGGCCTTTTCATCTAAATAGTCGGTGTAATGACCAAAGAAAGGACGAATCTTGCCATCCTCAAAAGCGAGAATCTTGGTCGCTACCTTATCCAAGAAATAGCGGTCGTGGCTAACTGTCAAGACAGGCCCTGCAAAGCCTTGCAAAAAATTCTCCAAAACTGTCAAGGTTGCAATGTCCAAGTCATTGGTCGGCTCGTCCAAGAGAAGAACATTTGGTTTTTCCAAAAGTAGTTTGAGGAGATAAAGTCGTTTTTTCTCTCCACCTGACAATTTCTCAATCAAGGTTCCATGCGTCGAACGTGGGAAAAGGAACTGCTCCAACAACTCAGCGATGGAAGTCGTAGAACCACCGCTGGTCTTGACCTCTTCTGCCACTTCCTGCAGGTAATTGATAACTCGCTTGCTTTCATCCAATCCCTCAATTTGTTGAGAGAAATAGGCGATGCGAACTGTTTCCCCAATCACAACTTGTCCTGCTGTCGGATCAAGACTGCCTGCAATCAGGTTAAGCAGGGTTGATTTCCCAACACCGTTGTCTCCAACGATTCCAATACGATCTTTAGCCTGCACCAAGAGATTAAAATCTTGCAGAATGGGCTTGTTTTCATAGGCAAAGGAAACATCCTGAAACTCGATGACTTTCTTCCCAATCCGACTAGTCTCAAAATTCATGGTCAAGTCTGTCTCAGCAACGCCACCTGAAACTTCCTTTTTCAAGTCATGGAAACGATTGATACGAGCCTGTTGCTTGGTCGCACGCGCCTGCGGTTGTCTGCGCATCCAGGCCAATTCTTGCTTATAAAGTTGTTCCTTTTTGTGGAGAAGAGCCGCATCTCGCTCGTCCTGTTCCGCCTTTAGGCGAACATAGTCCTGATAATTCCCCTGATACTCTGTCAATCCTGCTCGGTCCAACTCGAAAATCCGTGTTGATAAAGCGTCTAGGAAATAACGATCATGGGTGATAAAAAGGACGGTTTTCTTAGAATTTTTCAAAAAGAGGGTCAGCCACTCGATGGTTGCAATATCCAGATGGTTGGTCGGCTCATCCAGTAGCAAGAGGTCGTGGTTGCCAAGAAGAACTTGCGCCAACTGGACCCGTCTTCTCAGACCACCTGACAATTCCCCAACTGGAGTCGATAAGTCCTGAATCCCCAGCTTACTAAGAACCGTCTTGACCTGACTCTCGATTTCCCAAGCTTGGAGAGAGTCCATCTCCGCCATGACCCGTTCCAAACGCGCCTGCTTGTCCTCACTGTAGTTGAGCATGATCAACTCATACTCACGAATGAGTTGGATTTCCTTGAGGTCGCTGGAGAGGACCGTATCCAAGACCGTCTTGCTATCATCAAAATCAGGATCTTGGGTCAAGTAACCAATCTGGTAATCATTCTTAGCTGAAAAGGGACTGACATCCCCATCAAAGCCAGAAACACCAGAAAGGACATCCAAAAGAGTAGTCTTGCCAGTCCCATTGACACCAATCAGACCAATTCTGTCTAAGTCATGGATAATAAAGGAAATATCCTTAAAAACGGTCTTGTCACCGACGGATTTACTTAGTTTTTCAACGATAAAATCACTCATTTTTTCTCCCTCAGATAAGCATGGATGGCTTGACGGTCATTTTCCAATGTTCCATCGACAATGGCATATTCAATCTCTGTTAAAATCTCTCCCAAGTCTGGTCCCGGCTGATAGCCATATTCCTTAATCAAAATACCACCATTAATCTGAATTTCTTTCTTGTCATGAATGGTCAGACTCTGGTAGGTTTCTGTGATGACTTGTGGGTTGACTGGTTTTCCCTGAGCCTGACGAAGATTTTCAGCCTGTAAAAGCAAATCCAAGTCAAAGCGATAACAATCGCGCTTGCTCAATTCTCCCTTTTCACGCAGAGTCAAAATAGTCAGTAAATCCTGAACTTGCTTAGCAAACTGGCGTGAGGTCTTCCAAGCCTTCAAAAATGGCTGCGCATTTTCAATCTCCAAAGCCCACAGTAAAGCCGCCCAGGCTTGCTCTGAAGATTCAAAGGTGAAATCAGTCTCCAAATCAAACAGTCTGTTAAGCTTATCCTGGCTAGATGCCATATCAGGGAGATAGTCATAAGCTTGACTCTCAATCATGGAAGCCAAGCCCCTTCTCCAAAAGGGAGCCAGCAAGAGTTTATCAAACTCAACGAAGGTACGCTCTACAGAAATTTTCTCCAAAAGTGGCGTCAAGGTCTTCATAGCTTTAAAGGTTTCTGGCTCAAGTTCAAAGCCAAGACTGGCCTGAAAACGGAAGCCACGCATAATCCGCAGAGCGTCTTCGTTGAAACGCTCACTTGCCACTCCAACTGCTCGTAAGACTTGGTTTTCCAAATCGTCTAAACCATGGAACAAGTCAATGATTTCCCCTGTCTCGTCCAAGGCAAAGGCATTGACTGTGAAATCACGGCGCTTGAGATCTTCTTCTAGCGAACGCACAAAGGAAACCGCACTGGGTCTGCGATAGTCTACATAGACATCTTCTGTCCGAAAGGTGGTTACCTCATACTCCTCATCCCCATCTAAAACCAAGACAGTCCCATGTTCAATTCCGATATCAGCTGTTCGCGGAAAAATCTGCTTGGTTTCTTCTGGATAGGAAGACGTCGCAATATCCACATCGTGGATGGGACGATTGAGGAGGGCATCTCGCACAGATCCCCCAACAAAATAGGCTTCAAAACCTGCTTCTTTAATTTTTTCTAATACTGGTAAAGCCTTCTGAAATTCAGAAGGCATTTGCGTTAATCTCATAATAAGTGTTCTAATCCATAGACAAGCTCATGACGCTTGACAACTTCTTTGATTCCCAAATTCACCCCTGTCATGAAGGAGCTGCGATCATAGGAGTCATGACGGAGGGTCAATCCTTCTCCCTGATTGCCAAAGATGACTTCCTGATGGGCTACCAAGCCTGGCAAACGAACTGAGTGAATACGCATGCCATCAAAGTCAGCACCACGGGCGCCTGCAATCAATTCTTCCTCATCAGGCGCACCTTGCTGGATTGACTCTCGAACTTCTGACATCAATTCAGCTGTTTTAATAGCTGTTCCACTCGGAGCATCCTTTTTCTTGTCATGATGAAGCTCGATAATCTCCACATTTGGGAAATATTTGGCAGCCTGCGTCGCAAATTGCATGAGCAAGACAGCACCCAAGGCAAAGTTAGGAGCAATCAAGCCACCCAAAGCTTGGGCACGAGAAAATTCTTTTAGCTCTGCAATTTCTTCACTTGTGAAACCTGTTGTTCCAACTACTGGAGCAAAACCATTTTCAAGAGCAAAGCGTGTATTTTCATAGGCAACAGCTGGAGTTGTAAAATCTACCCAAACATCCGCTTTAAAGCCTGCTAAATCAGCCTTATCCTTGAAAACAGGAATTCCCTGCCATTCTGACTCAGACTCAAAAGGATCCAAAACTGCTACCAAGTCTAAGTCTGGATCAGCCAAGACCATCTGACAAGCAGCCTGGCCCATCTTTCCCTTAAAACCAGCAATAATTACTCGAATACTCATCTCTACTCCTGTCTAAGATACAAAGCCTGTAGGAACACATAGTGAAAATAGGAGTTTTGATCAAGAAGTGTCTACTCCTTGGAAGAACTATCTTTTTCACACAGGGTTCCAGGCGTGTTCAATTATCAAGATACTAAGGACCTTAGCTGCCCATGAAAAATAGGGAATGACGCTGACTTTCCACGAAAGGCAAGACAGGCATCTTTTTTCAAGAAGCAGGTAGTCCGTGTTCAATTTCTATGATACAAGATTTCTTAACTAGCCTAGAAACGCCAACTAAATCACTGGAATATAACCCAGAGCAATGCTTCCTGCTCCTAGGTGGGTTCCAATGACACTACCAAATGTAGCTAGTGAAATATCCGTACCCACTCCAGAATCTAGCAAGTGCTGACGCAATTCTTCAGCCTTTTCAGGAGCATTTCCGTGAATGACAATGACACGGTATTGGCCTGAAGCTGTGGTTTCCTTAATGATTTCAATCAAGCGCTTGGTTGCTTTCTTTTCCGTACGAACTTTTTCGTACACTTCAATCACACCTTGGTCATTGAAATAGAGGATTGGCTTAATGCTTAGCAGATTGCCCAAAATAGCAGCACCATTTGAAAGACGTCCACCTTTTACCAAATGATCCAGGTCATCTACCATGATAAAAGCTGACGTACGGCTGATTTGAATAGCTAGCTTATCCTGAATGATAGCAAAATCATCTCCCTGATCTCGCCAGTTAAAGACGCTTTCAACCATGATACCCAGAGGAGCGCTTGTAATCAAGGTGTCTGGAAAAGCAATGGTTAATCCCTCATAGTCATCGACCATATACTGGATATTTTGGTAAAAACCTGAAATTCCAGAAGATAGGAAAAGCCCCAAGGCATGTGTATAGCCTTGTTCTTTGAGCGAAGTTAGAATCTCATCTAACTTGGCAATACTTGGTTGACTGGTCTTAGGTAATTCAGAAGCCTGAGCCATTTTTTGGTAAAATTCCTCAGCAGTCAGATTGATACCTTCGACATACTCCTCACCATCAATATTGACAGGAATATCCAAGACAAACAAATCTTCTCTTTGTAAGGTCTCTGCACTGAGATAGGCAGAGGAATCTGTGATAACAGCTAGTTTCATATTAGAACTCCAAATTGATTCCTGGTAAGTCTAATGCAATTTCAGTCACTTCGTAAGTCAAACGATTGAGCATGTTCAAACATGGACGAGCCAACGTTTCCACCTCTTCTTGGTTCAATTCACTTGGTTCATTGACAATACGACCATCGATATGGTTCACCTGTGAAATGGTTCCACTAATGACAAACTTATCAAATACAATCATAAAACTCAAGACGACAATTAAGGAAGTCACTTGATTTTCTTGGTCATGTTGAATCAATTGAAAGTTCACATCCACCTTGGTTTCAGGAGCTCCATTTTCATTTTCCCATTCAAAATTACGCGCATCAAAATGATACTGACTAACAAATTCTTGTTCACGTTTAAGATTCATGTCTCTCTCCCTCGGCTACAATATTATAAGCTATTGTACCATAATTTTTTATTTTCATCTAGTTTTCTAGGATTTAGTCAATCCCGATTTCAGCTCGAACCACATCTGCAATGGTATCAACATAGTAATCTACTTCTTCTGCTGTAGGCGCTTCTGCCATGACACGCAAAAGGGGCTCTGTTCCACTTGGGCGGACAAGGATACGGCCATTCCCTGCCATTTCTTCTTCCATCTTCTCGATGATAGCCTTAATAGCTGGCACTTCCATGGCCTTTTCCTTCATGGCGTTTTCCACTCGGATATTGACTAATTTTTGTGGATAAATCGTTACTTCTGCGGCCAACTCTGACAAGCTCTTACCAGTTTCCTTCATGATTTTTGTCAATTGGACTGCAGATAATTGACCGTCACCTGTGGTATTGTAATCCATCAAGATGACATGACCAGACTGTTCACCACCGAGATTATAGCCTGATTTTCTCATTTCTTCAACAACGTAGCGGTCTCCAACTGCAGTGACTGCCTTGTTAATGCCTTCACAGTCCAAGGCCTTGTGGAAACCTAGGTTGGACATCACAGTCGTCACGATTGTATTTTGGACCAATTGTCCTTTTTCAGAAAGGTATTTCCCGATGATATACATGATTTTATCACCATCGACGATGTCGCCATTCTCATCAACCGCAATCAAACGGTCACTGTCTCCGTCAAAGGCCAAACCAATTGCTGACCCACTTTCTTTAACAACTTCTTGAAGGGCTTCTGGGTGTGTTGAACCAACATTAAGGTTGATATTAAGACCATCTGGTGTTTCTCCGATAACCGTCAATTGAGCACCGAGATCAGCGAAAATCTGACGGGCACTTGTAGACGCTGCACCATTGGCTGTGTCCAAGGCAACCTTCATTCCTTCAAGGGGAGTTCCAGTTGAAACCAGATAGCTTTCATACTTACGCAAGCCTTCTGGATAATCTACTAAGGTTCCCAAACCTTCTGCACTTGGACGAGGAAGAGTATCTTCCGCAGCATCTAACAAGACTTCAATTTCTGCTTCTTTTTCATCGTCTAGTTTGAAGCCATCTCCACCAAAGAACTTAATCCCATTATCAAGAGCTGGGTTATGGCTAGCAGAAATCATGACACCTGCACTTGCTCCTTCAGTTTTGACCAAGTAAGCTACTGCTGGTGTTGCCAGAACGCCTAATTTATACACGTGAATCCCTACTGAAAGGAGACCTGCCACCAAGGCAGATTCTAGCATTTCTCCTGAAATACGTGTATCACGTCCTACAAAGACTTTCGGTGCTTCCGTTTCATGTTGACTGAGCACATAACCTCCAAAACGTCCTAATTTAAAGGCCAATTCTGGCGTTAGTTCTACGTTAGCTTCTCCACGGACTCCATCAGTCCCAAAATATTTACCCATTTTTATAAAATCCTTTTTCTATTTTTAATTCGTTTTTGAACTAGTTGCTTTCGTTGACGAAGATGTCTCCGACGAACTGCTTGTGCTTGAACTTGGTGCTACTGGTTTTGTAGTGACCTTCATTGTTGTATCAAACGGAGTAATCACTACTGGTAAGACAACCCCATTGCGGTCGATTGCCTGCAAAGGTACCGAACCACTATAATTACCTGTAATCCGTTCGCTAGTAGGCAGAAGCGCAATAACTTTGTCAATCTTAGCTAATGTTTCCTGATCTGTCGTAACCGAAACTCGTTCATTTGATACGGTTACACTATCAATTTGTAGCTTGGGATCAATCTGGCTTTGGTCAACTTGTGGCACAACAAGCATCCCATCTCTCTTAACCTTCTTCCCAACTTTCACTGTAATCTTTTGAGGCGTTGCCACAGCGGTCAATCCACTTGGAAGATTTTCAATGTTCAAGGGAACTTCAATCGTTCCAACACTAGCATCTGTCAAATCCGCTGTAACCTTAAACTTACGAGTACTTTCCTGCATTTCGCTCGCCAAAGTCACACGATTGGCACCTGTCAGCACAACTGAAACTTCTGAAGCAAAACCACTAATAAAGTATTGACTATTATCATAATGAATGTCTATAGGAACATTTGCTACCGTATTGGTGTAGGTTTCCGATTTGACCTGCCTTACAGTATTATTATTTTGAAAATTGGTCGATGTTGCATAGATGAATAAGACACAAGCAAAAAAGAGAGATGAGATAATATATAAACTATTTTTTCTCATTTTTCCAACCTCCTAGCAAACGGTCCTTGAAACTGGTTTTTTCCTCAAGGGCTGGCAAAAGAATTGTTCGTAGCTCTGCTTCAAATTCTTCAAGAGTCAAATCATGCTTGAAAACTCCATTGTAGGTAATAGAAATACCTCCTGTTTCCTCTGAGACGATGAAGGTCAAGGCATCCGACACTTCTGATAAACCGATAGCCGCCCTATGTCTGGTTCCAAATTCCTTGGAAATCCCTGTCCTTTCTGTTAAAGGCAGATAGGCAGAAGTCACCGCAATCCGATTTTCTCTGATGATCACAGCACCATCATGTAGGGGAGTGTTAGGAATAAAAATATTGATGAGGAGTTCTGCCGAAATATTGGCATCCAAGGGAATCCCTGTTGCAATGTATTCTTGCAAGGTGCGAACTCGTTGGATGGCAACCAGGGCACCAATCTTACGAGGGCTCATATATTCAACTGACTTGACAAAGGCACGAATCATTTGCTCTTCTGCACTAATTTGACTAGTAGAAAAGAAATCTGTCGCCCTTCCCAAACGTTCCAAACCAGTCCGAATCTCTGGAGAGAAGATAACAACCGCAGCAATAACCCCATAGGTGATAATTTGATTAATCAACCAAGAAATCGTTGTTAAACCAAGGATATTGGCCACAACCTGGGCTAATACAAAGATCAAGACCCCACGTACCAAAATCATAATCTTAGTACCAGCTATCGCTTTTGTAAAACGATATAAAACATAGGCCACAATCAAAATATCAAACAAATTGATGGCAATACTCCAAGGACTAGAAAACAAGCTAGTCCAATATTGCAGATTGGATAATTGTTGAAAGTTCATCTGCTGTCTCCTCTCTGTCCAAACACGTTCCTTTCTATTATACCATTTTTTCTGACATTTTTTCCCCTATCCTACTTCATTTTAAATTAAAGAAAAAATATGATAAAATAAACTGATACTCAATGAAAATCAAAGAGCAAACTAGGAAGCTAGCCGCAGGCTGTACTTGAGTACGGTAAGGCGACGCTGACGTGGTTTGAATTTGATTTTCAAAGAGTATGACTAGAAAAAACAAAGGAGAAACCATGTCTCAACTCTATGATATTACCATTGTAGGTGGTGGTCCAGTCGGGCTTTTTGCGGCCTTTTATGCCCACCTACGTCAAGCCAAGGTCCAAATCATCGACTCTCTTCCTCAGCTAGGTGGACAACCTGCTATTCTCTATCCTGAAAAGGAAATCCTAGACGTCCCAGGTTTCCCAAACCTGACTGGAGAAGAGTTGACTAACCGCTTGATTGAACAGCTAAACGGCTTTGACACGCCTATTCATCTCAATGAAACGGTTCTTGAGATTGAAAAACAAGATCAAGGCTTTGCCATTACAACTTCTAAAGGAAGTCACCTGACTAAAACTGTTATCATTGCTATGGGTGGCGGTGCCTTCAAACCACGTCCGCTGGAACTGGAAGGCGTTGAGGGCTATGAAAATATCCACTACCACGTTTCTAACATTCAGCAATATGCTGGCAAGAAAGTGACCATTCTTGGTGGAGGAGACTCAGCTGTGGATTGGGCTTTGGCTTTTGAAAAAATCGCACCAACTACCCTTGTTCACCGCAGAGATAATTTCCGTGCTTTGGAACACAGTGTGCAAGCTTTACAGGAATCTTCTGTGACCATCAAGACACCATTCGTCCCTAGCCAACTCCTTGGAGATGGAACAACGCTCAATAAACTTGAAATCACAAAAGTCAAATCTGATGAAACAGAAACGATTGACCTAGACCACCTCTTTGTCAACTATGGTTTCAAATCTTCTGTCGGTAACCTCAAAAACTGGGGTCTGGATCTCAACCGCCACAAGATTATTGTCAACAGCAAACAAGAATCCAGCCAAGCAGGTATCTATGCTATCGGTGACTGCTGCTACTATGACGGAAAAATTGATTTGATTGCGACAGGTCTCGGAGAAGCCCCAACCGCTGTCAACAATGCTATTAATTACATTGACCCTGAACAAAAAGTACAACCAAAACACTCAACCAGTTTATAAAAAAGAACCACGAGTCACATAGGATTCGTGGTTTTATAGTTCATCTACAATCTTGTTAGCTCATATCTTTCCCTTTTTTAGCAAAAATAAAAATGCCTATCAAACTGATAAAACATGTGATATAATAAGAACGGCACTAACAATACGCCTTGGAAAAGGAGGTATTACAGATGCTAGAACTTCTCAAAATAGTGCTTATCGCAGTCATCGAGAGTATCATCTCATGGCTGGTGACTCGTTGGTTAGACGATCACTTCGACAAGTAACCTTCCTGGTTAGTGCTATCTAACCCAGAAAAAAATCCCCTCGGTATTGCAGTA
Source organism: Streptococcus mitis (assembly GCF_003944325.1). Taxonomy (GTDB): domain Bacteria; phylum Bacillota; class Bacilli; order Lactobacillales; family Streptococcaceae; genus Streptococcus; species Streptococcus mitis_CW. The sequence continues at coordinate 49,013 of NZ_RJPX01000007.1, forward strand.
CCGAGGGGATTTCTGTTAGCACTAAAATGCTAGAACTTCTCAATTCCCCCTTATTATCTCACATACTCTATTCAATTGTCAAGAAACAGGTTGATATTTTATAAGTTAGCGATATCAAGCCATTAGAAAAATAGAATCAACCAATCACACTGATAATTCAAGGGAGAATATCTTTATAGTTCATCGGCTAATTTATTTATCTTTCTGAGTCTGTGGTTGACACCACTTTTGGTCAGAGGTGTGCTGAGACTATCTGCTAACTGCTGGATAGAGTAGTCTGGGTGTTGAATCCTCAGTTGTGCCACTTCCTGCAAATCTACTGGTAAATTCTCTAAGCCCATGATATCTTTGATTTTACTAATATTGTTGATAGTCTTCATGCTAGCAGAAACTGTCCGAGCTATATTCGCCGTCTCGGCATTATTGGCCCGATTGAGGTCGTTACGGGTTTCTCGCAAAATCTTAACCCGCTCAAAATCATCACGCGCCTGCATGGCTCCGATTACTATCAAGAAGTCCATAATGTCTTCAGCTCGCTGGAGATAGGTAACAGCTCCCTTCTTGCGCTCAAGCACCTTGGCATCCAGTAAAAACTGCTGAAGAAGAGAGGCAAGCCCTTGCGCGTGATCCAGATAAACAGAACTGATTTCCAACTGGTACTTACCCGATTCAGGATCACGAATGCTCCCATTTGCCAAGAAAGCTCCACAAAGATAAGCACGTTCTGCTTCCTCGTCCGATAAAATCGCCTCGTCAATACCTGTTTCCAGGCCAAAGAAAGAGTCTGCCAAGTGCAAATCACTCAACAAGTCCTGCACTTTTTCATCTGTAAAAACGGTATAGACCCGATTTTTACGAAGATTACTTCTTTGGTGGTGGCGAATTTCTGATTTGATTTCATAGAAATGAAGAAAGGACTCGTAGAGGTGACGAGCCAGTTTGGCATTTTCTGTCACGACAGACAAGGTCAGGCCCGAGGTCGAAAGACCGATGCTACCAGACATCTTGATAATGGCAGATAGTTCATGTCGGCTCAGATGGTGTTGACTCAGGATTTCTTCTTTTACTGCTACTGTGAAACTCATTTTCTCACCTGTATAATCCGCATCAACTCATCCACAATCAAATCCCCATCATGAAAAGCACCACCATTTTCCAGACGAAGGAAGTTGGATGAAATCACACGCGGAACCTGCTTACAAAGACCAGCAAAGTCATGTTCCACCTGCACCAAATATTCATCAAAACGGTTGGAATTCATGTATTCCTGTGGTACTTTTTCGATATTTACCAAGACAGTATCGATAAAAGGTCGGCCAAGATGACGATGCAAGACTTCCACGTGGTCACTATCTGTAAAGTGTTCCGTCTCCCCACGTTGGGTCATGATATTGCAGACATAGGCAATTTCTGCCTTGGTTTCCAAAAGCGCCTGCCCGATTTCTTTAATCACGATATTAGGTAAAATCGAGGTAAAGAGTGAACCAGGTCCAAGGACAATCATGTCACTTTCAAGAATGGTCTGCACCACTCGACGACTGGCCAGAGGCGTATCATCGTTGAGGGTATTAGTTACATAGACATGGTCAATCATGCCTGGATGGTCTGCAATATGACTTTCTCCAGCTACTTCTGTCCCATCCTGGAAGACTGCATGCAGGGTCAAAGGATGGTCACTGGAAGGATAAATCTTCCCTGTTGTATGGAAAAATTTGCTCAGTAGCTGCATGGCATTATAGGTCGAACCCTGCATCTCTGACAGGCCAGCGATAATGAGATTGCCCAATGGATGGCCAGCAAAGGCTCCCGCATCCTCAGAAAAGCGGTACTGAAAGACCTTTTCATAGAACTTAGGCATATCTGACATGGCCACAAGGACATTACGAAGATCACCTGGCGGTGTCAACTGCTGCATATTTTTTCTGAGTTCCCCTGATGAACCACCATCATCTGCCACCGTTACAATAGCAGCTATTTCCACATCTTTTTCACGCAGACCTTTAAGAATGACGGGGATCCCAGTCCCTCCACCAATTACCGTTATTTTTGGTTTTCTCATGAACGGTTTACCGTTTCCTTTCTTCGGTCTTTGTCGCGATGCCCTTCATTAACAGGCCAAGTCTTGGATAAGTCCTGCGCCAAGCGTTTGGCAAAGGCCACACTACGGTGTTGTCCACCCGTACAACCCATGGCAATGGTCAAAACAGACTTCCCTTCCTTTTGGTAACTTGGCAAAATCGGCTCAATCAAGGCCAATAAATGCTGATAAAAATCTTCTGACTCAGGATGATTCATGACATAGTCATAAACTGGTTCATCTACACCCGTTTGGTTTCGCAGTTCTGGAAGGTAGTATGGATTTGGCAAGAAACGGACATCAAAGACCAGGTCCGCATCAATCGGGATTCCATATTTAAAGCCAAAAGACATGACTTCGATACGGAAAGACTGGGCTTGTTCTTGATCTGAAAACTGCTCTGCAAGGGTTTTACGCAGTTCACGAGGAGTGAGTTCAGTTGTATCCACCACATTTTGACTCATATTTTTCAAAGGCGCCAAGAGTTCACGCTCTAGCTTGATCCCATCCAAAATCCGTCCGTCTGCTGCTAGTGGGTGACTTCGTCTGGTTTCCTTATAACGCGCGACCAATTCCTTATCTGCCGCGTCCAAAAAGAGAATTTTAAAGTCCAGTTCTTCCTTGTTTTCCAACTCATCCAAAACAGCTTGAATCTCTGAGAAGAAAGAACGGCTACGCATATCCACTACCAAAGCCAGCTTATGGTCGTCTTCCTTTGTTTCCACCAACTGCAAAAACTTAGGCAAGAGGGCTGGCGGCATATTGTCAATGGTAAAATAACCTAGATCCTCGAAAGACTGAATGGCTACTGTTTTGCCTGCACCACTCATCCCTGTCACAATTACCAAGTGAAGTTGTTTCTTTGTCATCTTTTTCTCCTTATATCAAAAGAAGTTTGGCAGAACCAAACTTCAACTAGCTTATCCAATCTCTGCGATGACTTCAATTTCGACTTTTACATCACGAGGAAGACGAGCTACCTCCACAGCTGAACGAGCTGGAAATTCCTCTTTAAAGGCCGTTTGGTAAACCTCGTTAAAAGGAACAAAGTCGTTCATATCACTCAAGAAGCAAGTTGTTTTGACAACATGGTCAAAATCTGTTCCTGCTTCTACCAAAATAGCACCAATGTTTTTCAAGACTTGTTCTGTCTGTTCTTGGATGGTTTCTCCAACGATTTCTCCAGTTTCAGGAGAGAGAGGAACTTGACCACTAGCAAACAAAAGGTTGCCAACGATTTTTCCTTGAACATAGGGTCCGATAGCTTTTGGGGCTTTATCTGTATGAATTGTTTTTGCCATTTTTTTACCTCATAATTTTTCTAAGATTGCATCCCAAGCTTGGTCCATCCCTGCCTTGCTGACAGAAGAAAAGAGAATGAAATCATCACTTGGGTCAAAGTTTAATTTTTTCTTGATTGCTGATTCGTGCTTGTTCCATTTACCACGAGGAATCTTGTCTGCCTTGGTCGCAACGATGATAACTGGAATCTCATAATACTTAAGAAATTCGTACATCTGTACATCATCTGCTGACGGGTCATGACGAAGGTCAACTAGACTGACTACCGCACGGAGATTTTCCCGAGTCGTTAAGTACTCCTCAATCATGCGCCCCCACTTTTCACGTTCCTTTTTAGAAACGCGGGCATAACCATAACCAGGAACATCCACAAAGCGCATCTTGTCATCAATGTTAAAGAAATTAAGAAGCTGGGTTTTACCAGGTTTTCCTGATGTACGGGCGAGATTCTTGCGATTGAGCATAGTGTTGATAAAGCTGGACTTACCAACATTTGAACGCCCTGCTAGGGCAATCTCTGGTAGTTCATCCTGCGGATAGTGGGATTTATTGGCCGCACTGAGCAAGATTTCAGCATTGTGTGTATTAAGTTCCATAATCACCTCTAGGCTGTCTCTAGGATTGGTTTATCCGTTCCATCGACAGCTTCTTTTGTGATGCGAACCAATTTCACATTTTCCTGACTCGGTACTTCAAACATGACGTCTAGCATGGTTTCTTCAATAATCGAACGAAGACCACGCGCACCCGTTTTACGTTCGATGGCCTTATTGGCAATTTCCTGAAGGGCTTCATCGTCAAATTCCAACTCGACATCATCATAAGACAGCAAGGTTTGGTATTGTTTGACCAAGGCATTTCTTGGCTCTTTCAAGATACGAACCAGATCATCAACCGTCAATTGCTCAAGAGCTGCAAAGACAGGCAAGCGTCCAATCAACTCAGGGATAATACCGAATTTTTGAATGTCTTCTGCGATAATTTCTTGCATGTATGAGCTATTTTCGTCAATCGCCTTATTGTTTTGACCAAATCCGATGACTTTTTCACCCAGACGTTGTTTGACGATTTCTTCAATGCCATCAAAGGCACCACCCACGATGAAGAGGATATTTTTTGTATCCACTTGAATCATCTCTTGTTGTGGATGTTTACGTCCACCTTGAGGCGGTACGCTGGCAACAGTTCCCTCGATAATCTTGAGAAGGGCTTGTTGCACCCCTTCACCAGAAACGTCACGTGTGATCGATACGTTCTCGCTCTTCTTGGCAATCTTGTCAATTTCATCTACGTAGATAATGCCACGCTCTGCACGCTCGATATTAAAGTCAGCAGCCTGCAGGAGTTTGAGGAGGATATTTTCCACGTCCTCACCTACATAACCAGCCTCAGTAAGTGCTGTCGCATCTGCGATCGCAAAAGGCACATTCAAGCTCTTAGCCAAGGTCTGGGCAAGGAATGTTTTCCCTGAACCAGTTGGGCCAATCATCAAGATGTTTGACTTCTGCAAATCCACATCTTCTGACTCTTCACGCGTATCGTGAAAATTGATGCGTTTGTAGTGGTTGTAAACCGCCACTGCCAAGGCACGCTTGGCACGATCTTGACCGATTACATAGTGGTTCAAGATATGGAGGAGTTCGATTGGTTTTGGAACTTCAGACAAGTCTGCCAAGACTTCTTCCGCCAACTCCTCTCGAATGATTTCCTGAGCCAACTCCACACATTCATTACAGATAAAGGCATTGTTCCCTGCGATTATTTTTTGTACTTCTTCTTGGCTTTTGCCACAAAATGAGCAATAAACCATCATATCATTATTCCTATTTGTAGGCATGATTTCCTTCCGTTCTATTCTATACTGTCATTCTATCTAAAATAAGGTCATGTAAAAGGCATGGACACTATTTACCAAGTTGGTAAAGGCATTTAACCAGAGCAGGACAGAAAGTCCATAACGCTTTTTACGAAAAGCCTGTGCTCCTGCAAGCAAGCAGACCAAACACAGCATGGCTGTGAAAAAACCAAATATACTACGTTCCATTAGACTTCCTTTCTCTTGCGGTATTGGATAGTAAAATCATAAGGATTTTTCTCATCTTTGGCGTAAAATTTGCTTGAAACTATTTCAAAAATAGACAAGTCAAACTCTTCAGGAAAATAGGTATCTCCCTCTACCCGAGCATGGATTTGAGTGACAATCACTTCGTCAAGGTAAGGTTCAAAAGCCTGAAAAATTTGCTTTCCACCGAGAATATAAAGATTCTTATCTTGAGCCTGATACCAGCCCAAGACAGACTGAACATCATAAAAAGTAGTAACCCCATCTATCTTTTCTTCAGAATTACGCGTCAAAATCAAGGTCTCCCGTTTTGGAAGCAAGCGACGCCCCATTCCATCAAAGGTCACGCGCCCCATCAAGATGGCATGATTCAGAGTTGTTTCTTTAAAGTGCTGCAATTCTGCTGGCAAATACCAAGGCAGACGATTGTCCTTACCAATCACACCCTCTTCATCCTGGGCCCAAATAGCTACGATTTTCTTAGTCATGCTTCCATCCTTTTCACTGATAGTACTATTTTATCAAAAAACTCAAAAAAAGACTGGTTTGGAATAGCTTACAGAATAGAAAAAATCCGTAAGAGGCATCCTACAGATTTTTATATGATTATTCTATTTCTTACAAACCAGGTGCTTGTCCAAGTTCTGCCGCAAGCATCCAGATTGTTTTATCAGTTTCAGTCTTAGCGTCTGCAAAGATACCGTTTGTCACATCGTCACCTTCTTCATCAGTGACATCCAAACCTTTTTGGAAAAGTTCTGACAAGTAACGGTAGATAGCAAGAACACGTTCCAAGCTTTCTTCAACATTGCGGTATTCACCAGCTTCTTCTTCGATTTCACTGTTTTGAAGGAATTCTGTCAAAGTAGAGAATGGGCTACCACCAAGTGTAATCAAGCGTTCGCTGATTTCATCCAATTGACCATCAAGAGCTTCCATATACTCATCCACTTTTGGATGCCATACAAGGAAACCACGACCACGCATGTACCAGTGTACTTGATGCAAAGCAACGTGGGCTACGTACAAATCAGCAACAGCTTGATTCAAGACTTCCTTTGTCTTTGCCAATGCTACTGGTGCTGCTTTTGTTAATGATGTTACGTCTTTTACTGCTTCTTTTTTCAATTCTACCATTGTTTTTACCTCATTCATTATTTTTTGTAACCACTTCTTAATGATTACTACCTTAGTATACTACTAAGAAAAACCAATAGCAAGCCAAAAGACTCACATGAGAAAAGTTGCAATAGACTGATAATTTAAGAATTCTGTAGAGATTTTTTGATTAATACTCAATGAAAATCAAAGAGCAAACTATAAAGCTAACCGCAGGTTGCTCAAAGCACAGCTTTGAGGTTGCAGATAAAGCTGACGTGGTTTGAAGAGATTTTCGAAGAGTATAAATTTCATATCCCTTTGCTTCAGTAAAGTAAAGAAAAAGAGGATGCAAATTTCTTGCACACTCCTTTCTCAACTTTATATCTTAATACCAAACGCTGACGTCTACACGACCACGAATTCCTTTTAGGTAGTCAGATGAAGTATATTGCCATCCTTTTTCTCCTGAATAATGAGGATTATTCCAATCAAGTGCATCTGTATAGGCTGCAACCCAGTTGACATGTTGTAAAATATCTGGATGATTCAAACGAGTTTGCAAAAGTTGACGATAGCTATAAACTTTCACATTTTGATAACCAGCCTGCTTCATTGTTGCCATATACTTATTGATGATCTTAACCCAGATTCCAGTATCACTTGGTGCTCTCTTGGTTTTATTGACATACTCCCAGTTCTCAACATCATAGTAGATAGGATAAGACAGGTTCATCTTGTATTTCTTCAAGAGCTCCACAGTTTGCTTGGCATCATTCTCAGCATCGGTCTCATTTTCAGCATAGGTGTAAAGATAGACACCATAAGGAATACCCAAACGATTAAGTTCTTGAATATTATAAGCCAATTCCTTATCTTCTACACCGCTATAACCCAAACGAACAATAACACCATCAACCCCGTTTTCCTGGATAACCTTTTGCCAGTCAGTAATATGACCATTGTGCTCACTGACATCAATGACTTTCTTGGCACGGTCAGTTCCGACCTGCTCTTCACGATGGTTAAAGAAATAACGGTGACCATTTCGATAGACCCAACCAACGTTCAAGGCTTTCTTTTCCTTTAACTCTCCTGAATCGGCAAAAGTATAACGAGTATCGTCCATCACTAACTCACCTGTAGCCATGGCACCACTTTCAGTAAGATAGTAGTTCCCATGCCACTCCTCTTTAGCCATGTAACCCCACTTCTTGAAATAATACCACTTTCCGTCTACCTTTTGCCACTGTTCATTAGCATAAGAACCATCGGATTTGAGGTAGAAATAAGAAGAATAGGCTGGATCATATAGCCATTCGTTTTGCATCATGGCACCTTGATCATTCAAGAAATAATTTCCTTGCCACTGACTTTTAGCCATATAGCCCCACTTCTGAAAATAGTACCATTTACCTCCAACAGCGTGCCACTCCTGGTTAGCATAAGAACCATCGGATTTCAAGTAAAACCAATTCTTGTAGGCATTATCATAAACCCATTCATTTTTGGCCATATAACCGCCTGATTTTAGGTAATAATTACCCTGCCATTCATTTTGAGCATAACGACCATCTGACTTAATATAAAACCAAGCCTTATAGTAGTTATCAAAAATCCACTCACTCTTGGCTTTGGAACCATCAGCCTTTACATAATAATCCCCATCCCAGTGGGCAGAAGCATTGGTCTTTACACCTGCATTCGTTTGAGTTTTATTAGAAGACTGATTTTGCTCTGAACTACTTGAAACTGTCCTTGTATCCTGCGAAGTTTTTGCTACTTCAGTTTCATTTGCAGCTACATGGTTAGTTGCCAAGCCGAGTAAACAGATACTTGCTAATCCAATTTTTCCAATCTTTGTTTTCAATCTTTCCTCTCCTATAAAAAATGGAACAAGCATTTGAATGCTGTTCCACCTAGCTTTTGCTACTGATTATTTTACAAAGTCAAGCAAAGCCAAGAAGCTTTCAGCTTCAAGTGACGCACCACCAACAAGGGCGCCGTCAACGTCTGGACAAGCCATGTATGAAGCAACGTTTTCAGGTTTAACAGAACCACCGTATTGAACACGAACTTTGTCTGCAACTTCTTGACCGAAGTCAGCAGCTACAACGTCACGAACAACTTTACACATTTTTTGTGCGTCGTCTTGTGAAGCTGATTTACCAGTACCGATAGCCCAGATTGGCTCGTAAGCGATAACTGATGCCGCAACTTGTTCAGCAGTCAATCCAGCCAATGCAGCAGATACTTGAGCACCTACGAATTCAGCTGCTTTACCAGCTTCGTAAGTTTCAAGTGACTCACCACAACAGATGATTGGAAGCATACCGTTTGCAAAGATTGCTTTTGCTTTTTTGTTGATATCTTCGTCAGTTTCATGGAAGTAGTCACGGCGTTCTGAGTGACCGATAACAACGTAGTCAGTACCGATTTCTTTCAAAACTTGTGGGCTTGTTTCACCAGTGAAAGCACCTGCATTTTCAAAGTAGCAGTTTTGAGCAGCAACTTTAAGGTTTGAACCTTTTGCAGCAGCAAGAACAGTTGTCAAATCAAGAGCTGGAGCTGCGATACCTGCTTCAACAAGGTCTGATGAAGGAAGTTTTGATGCAACTGCTTCAACGAATGCTTTAGCTTCTTCTGGATTTTTGTTCATTTTCCAGTTACCAGCGATAAATGGTTTACGTGACATTTCACATACCTCTTTTTTCAATTTATTTTCTATTTATTTTATCACAATTAGACACAGCTTGCAAATCTTACTCGGACTTCAAGCCTGCTTACAATGATTAATCCTTCCAGAGATCCATGGCATTTCTGAAATCTGCCGATACCTGTGTCAACTGAGGATTGCTTGCTTCTCTTTCTGCCCGCTTAGCCTCAATTTGAGCCACACTTTTGATACCTTCATGGCGCCAATTTCTCAAAATGGCCTGAATGTACTTCCAGTTTGCTTTTCCATTCAAAACAGCTTCACGAAGAGCTTCCTTAATTAAGTCAGCACTAGTCCCATCTTCTTTAAGGGTCTTGGTCAAATCCTCAATTTCAAAAGGAGTCAATAAGCGCCCCAACTCCTGCTGGAAGGTTTCTACCAAATCCTTAAGTTGGTTTTGAGGTATCAACTGATCTGAACTTGAATGAGTTGCTCCAAGCAGGTCATCCAAACGTTCCAAAGCCAAACTAGCATCAAAAAGCAATTCGATTTCACCATTCAATTCAATCGTTCGATACTGAAGAAGTCCCCTTTCCGTCAGATTAGAAATAGCCTGATTGACATCCGAAATTTCCTTACCAATCCTTTCAGCAATCTGGCTTGGCGACATTTCTTCTAAGCCAGTCGTATTTTGCAAATAGAAAAATTGCCAGACCAGAAAATCATCGCTGGAAGGAAAGAGTTCCTTAAAATGCAAGAGCAGGGCACTCGGTAAAACCAAGTTCCCTGATTTAAAAGCGTCTAAATATGTCATAATTCCTCTTATAAATACCCAAAAGCAGATGCATCATCTTGAATTTTTCTCCAGTCAAAAGGGGTTTCCTGATAGACTGCATAGTTTACCCAGTTACTGAAAAAGAGGGCTGCTGATGAAGACCAACAAAGACAAGGTGTCTGATTGACATCATCATCCTTAAAGTAATTTTCTGGAATATGTGGGTCTAAACCTGCATCACGATCCCTAAAATACTCTTTTGCCAAGGTATCACGGTCATACTCCAAATGCCCAAAACTATAAATTTCTCGTAAATCACGACTGGCCAAAATCGAAACCCCAACCTGAGGACCTTCTGATAAAATCTCGAGATTGGTTTTGTTTAAGATCTCATCCTTAGAAATCTCCGTGTGCCGTGAATGAGGGGATACATAGCTATCGTCAAAGCCTCTAAAAAGAAGATGACCTTCCTTTAAGGTGTCCTGAGGATAGATACCCGATAACTTACTGTCCATCTGGTATTTTTCCACTCCATAGCGCAGATAAAGCCCCGCCTGAGCACCCCAACAGATATGAAGAGTCGAATAGACATGGTTCTTAGACCACTCAAGCACCCGACTGAATTCCTCCCAATAGTCCACTTCCTCAAATGGTAAATGCTCAACTGGAGCACCCGTGATGATCATCCCATCAAAATACTCATCCTTGACTTCTGGGAAGGTTTTATAAAATGTCTCCATGTGTTCTGAACGAGTTGTTTTAGAACGATGGCTCTCCATATAGAGAAAATCAATGTCCAGTTGTAGGGGTGTATTGGCCAAATGGCGCAATAACTGAGTCTCTGTCACCATTTTCTGTGGCATAAGATTTAAGATTAAAATCTTCAAGGGACGGATATCTTGGTGGGCCGCACGTTGATCATCCATGACAAAGATATTCTCTGTCCGTAAAATCTCAACAGCTGGTAATTTTTTATCAATTCGAATCGGCATAACCCTCTCCTAACTGTACTCTTTCAGGAATAATTACTTGTGTTTGAAACTAAAACTCAAACACTTGTTCCCTTTATTATACTGTAAGAAGATATAGTTTTCAATTATAGTTTTTCTCTAACTAGCTATAGTCTATTTTTATATCCTAATGTAGAGAAAACAGCCCTAGGGACTGTTTTTCATTAATAATGCATGAGAACTTTGTAATCGTAGTCACCGATTTTTTCACGGCCGTTCAATTCATCCAATTCAACAAGGAAGGCACAACCTGCTACAACACCACCAAGTTTTTCAATCATCTCAATAGTTGCCTTAACAGTTCCACCTGTTGCCAAGAGGTCATCTACGATAAGAACACGTTGACCTGGCTTGATGGCATCTGCGTGCATTGTCAAGGTATCAACACCGTACTCTTTTTCATAGTCCGCAGAAATAACTTCGCGTGGCAATTTACCTGGCTTACGAACAGGCGCAAAACCAATTCCCAACTCAAAAGCGACTGGACAGCCCACAATAAAGCCACGAGCCTCAGGTCCTACAATCATATCGATTTTCTTGTCAGTAGCATATTGAACGATTTCACGAACAGCGTAGCTATAAGCATTCCCATCAGCCATCAAAGGACTGATATCACGGAAGGTAATCCCTTCCTTTGGATAATTTTCAATTGTTGCAATGTAATCTTTTAAATTCATCTTTTTCTTTCTTTCAAAGTTTTTTACTCTCTATTATAGCATATTTTTTAAGAAAGAAAAAAGGAAAAGTTAACTTCAATAATTATCTAACGATTTGATGATTTATAACTAGCCATGGCAATAAAGCCCAGTTTCTGTTTATTCTTAGCAAACATTTTATACATCGTTAAAAACTGCTTTCTATTCTCCTTTTTACAAGCATTTATACAAATTCTCAAAGTTCCTAGCCAACCTTCGTCATAAATCATACCTGATAATTTCATTAAGGTCATTTCACCAGTCAATACTTTCACATCACGATAACCTGATTCTATCATCACCTGTTCCCAACCATCTTGAGTTAAAGGACCTACATTTACATGAATTGCTTGTGACAATTCCTGTCTGACAGACTCTCTAGCTTCCTTAAGAAGCACATCATGTGTCAAGAGAAGACCTCCAGGTTTTAAAACCCTTAGATACTCCATTACACATTTTTTCTTAGCTTGATCGGCTTGCATAGTCAGCATAGCTTCATTTATAACAATATCAAAACTAGCATCTTCATAAGGAAGTTTCATTGCATTTGCTCTTTCAAACCTGATCAAATGACCAACACCTGCCGTTGCAGCAGATTTTTTAGCCACTTCTAAAGCTTGTCCATCCATATCAACAGCAGTTATCTTACAACCAAAACGCTGTGCCAACTCAATTGCTGTAGTTCCCCTATTACACGCAACCTCTAGTATTCTCTTTTCTTTTGAAAATCCTCCTTCCGCAATTAACCAATCTGTAGCACGTTTTCCACCTGGACGTAAGCGTTTTTTCCCCAATTTTGCTAAAAACTTATGACCTGCTTCTGACATTTGAACACCTCTGTTTTTTTCTTCATTATAACATAAAATGATATTATCTGACAATTCTAATCTATTATTTGATGAACTATAGCAAACTGAACCAAAAATAGTACATAATGTGGTATAATCTTCTTATGGCATATTCAATAGATTTTCGTAAAAAAGTTCTCGCTTATTGTGAGCGAACAGGTAGTATAACAGAAGCATCACACATTTTCCAAATTTCACGTAATACCATTTATGGCTGGTTAAAGCTAAAAGAGAAAACAGGAGAATTAAACCATCAAGTAAAAGGAACAAAACCAAGAAAGGTTGATAGAGATAGACTTAAAAACTATCTTACTGACAATCCAGACGCTTATTTGACTGAAGTAGCTTCTGAATTTGACTGTCATTCAACTACTATCCACTATGCTCTCAAAGCTATGGGCTACACTCGAAAAAAAAGAACCACACCTACTATGAACAAGACGCAGAAAAAGTAGCTTTATTTCTTAAAAGTTTTAATAGTTTAAAGCATCTAGCACCTGTTTATATTGATGAAACAGGATTCGATACTTATTTTTATCGAGAATATGGTCGCTCTTTAAAAGGTCAGTTAATAAGAGGTAAAGTATCTGGAAGAAGATATCAGAGGATTTCTTT
>NZ_RJPX01000008.1:0-61416 GCF_003944325.1 Streptococcus mitis
GTATGGTTTTCTTGATTTGAATAGATATTCAATTTTGAGTAGGTATTACTCAGAGTTAAGTGACGATAGCCTAGGAGATACACCTGTACCCATGCCGAACACAGAAGTTAAGCCCTAGAACGCCGGAAGTAGTTGGGGGTTGCCCCCTGTGAGATATGGAAGTCGCTTAGCTCTAGGGAGTTTAGCTCAGCTGGGAGAGCATCTGCCTTACAAGCAGAGGGTCAGCGGTTCGATCCCGTTAACTCCCATAGGTCCCGTAGTGTAGCGGTTATCACGTCGCCCTGTCACGGCGAAGATCGCGGGTTCGATTCCCGTCGGGACCGTTTAAGATAACGGAAGTTATTTTAGACTCGTTAGCTCAGTTGGTAGAGCAATTGACTTTTAATCAATGGGTCACTGGTTCGAGCCCAGTACGGGTCATATATGCGGGTTTGGCGGAATTGGCAGACGCACCAGATTTAGGATCTGGCGCTTAACGGCGTGGGGGTTCAAGTCCCTTAACCCGCATTAAGATATAATAAATGAGCCGGCTTAGCTCAGTTGGTAGAGCATCTGATTTGTAATCAGAGGGTCGCGTGTTCAAGTCATGTAGCCGGCATTTTTAGATAGAAGAAAATAGTGCGAACGTAGTTCAGTGGTAGAACACCACCTTGCCAAGGTGGGGGTCGCGGGTTCGAATCCCGTCGTTCGCTTAGAGAGGCCGGGGTGGCGGAACTGGCAGACGCACAGGACTTAAAATCCTGCGATTGGTAACGATCGTACCGGTTCGATTCCGGTCCTCGGCATAATATAATGAGCACCCTTAGCTCAACTGGATAGAGTACCTGACTACGAATCAGGCGGTTAGAGGTTCGACTCCTCTAGGGTGCATTTTTCTTTTTAACTCGGGAAGTAGCTCAGCTTGGTAGAGTACTTGGTTTGGGACCAAGGTGTCGCAGGTTCGAATCCTGTCTTCCCGATTCATTACAGAGATACGTAAGCGTATCTTTTTTGTTTTAACTAGATATTATATACATTAAGAGAGAATCAGTTTGCTTCTCTCTTTTTTTAATTTCAGTAATTCATTTTGATCGCGTATACTTTTTTGTTTCCTAATTTGTTCAATGAATACTGTAGTTTAGGTACATAAATTAAAATTTAACAGATTGTGTAATTCTTACAAACTTTTAAGAAAGTAATTGAAGAGTTTTTCGCTCTGCTTATAATATATGTGTTTGTGCGATAAAAATTTCCGCTCTTTTGATTTTAAATAAGTATTATTTTTCAATTCAATATAGTGTGAATTGGGTTTGATATCTTTTTTGAGGAAGCTACCTTAGATTTTTTCTACTTGTGTTTTGTTGTATAGTGCATCTTTCTTGTTTTGAACAGAATCTGTTATGACATTTGTCATATCTCCTCATGACAGAAGCTTCTAGTGATTCTACCTTTAAAGAATTATACTAGATGTATCAAATGGAGGAAGAAAAAATGAAACATAAAGTAATTGTCGCGATGAGTTTAGTAGCAGCAGGAGTTATGACCTATCTCATGTTTTCGGGATTGGATGAGGATTTCTACCATTTTCCTTGGGAGCTTTTTGCTGGCTTTGGAATGATGTCTTGGCTTATCAGAGAAGGTTTGAAATTAGTCTCAGATGTGAAAAAGGAGTTTGAAAAATGAAAAAAGCGTTTCTCTATCTTTTTATTGGACTATCACTAGTGGTATGGTTGGTAGAAATGTTTACAGGTTGGTTTGATCAAGCCTTCCTTCACCAATTCATCCGTGGTGTCTGGGGACTAGGATTTATGATTTTTATCGCCTTTCCTATGGGAGAGGAGTGGCTGAAAGGAGAATATCATGAACATGATTAAGGTAGAAAGCCTAAATAAAAACATCAAGGGCAAGGCTATTTTGAAGGATATTTCCTTTGAGGTAGCTGAAGGTGAATGCGTCGCCTTGATTGGTCCAAATGGTGCCGGAAAGACAACACTCCTAGATTGTTTGCTTGGAGATAAACTGGTCACAAGCGGTCAAGTGTCTATTCAAGGTTTACCAGTGACGAGTTCTAAGTTAGACTATACTAGAGCTTACCTCCCTCAAGAGAATGTGATTGTACAGAAATTGAAGGTTAAAGAGTTGATTGCTTTCTTTCAAAGTATTTATCCAAATCCTTTGAGCGAGCAGGAAATTGATCAACTATTGCAGTTTGACAAGCAACAAAAAGAACAGTTGGCAGAAAAATTATCAGGCGGCCAAAAGCGTCTTTTCTCTTTTGTATTAACCTTAATTGGGCGACCAAAGTTAGTCTTTTTAGATGAGCCAACTGCTGCCATGGATACCTCTACCCGTCAACGTTTTTGGGAAATTGTTCGGAACCTAAAAGCGCAAGGAGTTACCATTCTCTATTCGTCTCATTATATTGAAGAGGTAGAGCATACAGCTGACCGGATTTTGGTTTTAAATAAGGGAGAGTTGATTCGAGATACGACACCTCTAGCTATGCGTAGCGAGGAAATAGAAAAGCACTTTATCCTTCCTATAGCTTACAAGGAAGTCGTAGAGCAGTCAAACTTGGTTGAAAACTGGGTCTTAAAACAAGATGCCCTGAAAGTAGTCACACGTGAAGCGGATGCTTTCTGGGAATTGTTAGTCAGAGCAGGATGTAGCATACAAGAAATCGAAGTTAATAACCGCAGTTTGCTGGATACAATCTTTGAAGAAACACAAAAGGGAGATGACTAAGATGAAACGATGGATCGCACTAAACAAGATAGAATTTTTATTGACCAAACGACAATCAGTCTATTATTTATTATCAGTAGGGATGCCGACAGCCTTCTATCTATTCTTTTCTGGCATGTATCAGGACACACCAGGTGGACCCGCGAATTTTATGCGTGATTATCTTATCTCCATGACTGCCTTTTCCATGATGTCGACAGCTATCTTCTCATTCCCAGTTGTTTTACATACCGATAAGATAAACAACTGGCAGAAAACATTACGTCATAGCCCTGTAAATATGGTAGAATATTATCTGTCAAAGATAACAAGTATGATGGTTGATTATTTGGTTTCAATCCTAGTTGTATTCTCAGTCGGGCACTTAGTCAGAGGTGTGGATATGCCTTTAGGAAGCTGGATTGGAGCTGCGCTCTTGCTGATTGCGGGAAGTATAGCCTTTGTAGCGCTTGGCTTGACCCTGACACTCTTACCGTCTAGCCAGCTGATGTCTGTCGTGGGCAATCTTCTCTATCTAGGCTTGGCTGTGTTAGGCGGACTCTGGATGCCCATCTCTTTATTTCCAGACTGGATGCAAGCAATCGGTAAGTGCCTGCCAACCTATCAGTTGATGGAGTTGCTCAAAACCTTCTTAAACGAGGGTGGCATCAATCTATCAGCAACAGTTTATTTACTTGTTTTTTCAACAGTTTTATTTGGTTTGACTATTTACCTTCAAGGTCATAAGGAGAATGCTTAATGCTTGAAAGACTAAAAAGCATACACTATATGTTTTGGGTCAGTTTGATTTTTATGGTTTTTCCCATCTTACCTGTAGTGATTGGGGAGCTTCCTAGCTGGCATTTATTGGTTGATATTCTATTTGTAGTGGCTTACTTAGGAATTTTAACAACCAAGAATCAGCGATTATCTAGACTCTTTTGGTTTTTCATGCTGGCTTATGTAGCTGGAAATACAGTCTTAATTTCTGGGAACTATGTCTGGTTCTTCTTTTTCCTTGCCAATCTCTTAATTTATCATTTCAGAGTACGTAGTCTACATTCTCTGCATGTATGGACTTTTCTCCTTGTTCAATTCATTGTTGTGTTGCAACTCATTGTTTTTCAGAAGATTGGGACTGAGTTTGTAGTCTATGAACTTGGGATTCTTACTTTTATCGATTTGATGACCTTGGGCTTGGTTCGAATTCGCCTTGTCGAGGATTTGAAAGAAGCGCAGGCCAAGCAAAATGCCCAGATAAATCTATTGCTGGCAGAAAAAGAACGAAATCGTATCGGTCAGGATCTGCATGATAGTCTGGGACATACCTTTGCTATGCTTAGTGTCAAGACAGATTTAGCCTTGCAGTTATTTCAGATGGAGGCTTATCCACAGGTGGAAAAGGAATTAAGAGAAATACAGCAAATTAGCAAAGAATCAATGCGTGAAGTGCGAACCATTGTGGAAAATCTGAAGTCACGGACTTTAACATTAGAACTTGAAACTGTCAAAAAGATGCTGGAAATTGCTGGGATTGAGGTGGAAATAGCTAATCAACTAGATACAGCTAGCTTAACTCAGGAATTGGAGTCAACGGCTTCCATGATTTTGCTTGAGTTGGTGACCAATATCATCAAACATGCTAAAGCGTCTAAAGTCTGCTTGAAATTAGAACGGACAGAGAAGGAACTCATTCTAACAGTGAGAGATGATGGCTGTGGCTTTACTTCTATAAAGGGGGATGACCTCCATACAGTTCGAGATCGTGTTCTTCCATTTTCGGGAGAAGTAAAGGTAATTAGTCAGAAACAACCGACACAAGTTCAGGTTCGACTACCTTATAAGGAGAGAAAGTAGATGAAAGTATTAGTCGCAGAAGATCAAAGTATGTTGCGAGATGCCATGTGCCAGTTGCTCGCCTTTCAAGCAGATGTAGAGTCTGTCTTACAAGCCAAGAATGGACAAGAAGCAATCCAACTCTTAGAAAAAGAATCCGTAGATATCGCTATTCTTGATGTAGAGATGCCTGTTAAGACAGGTCTTGAAGTGCTGGAGTGGATAAGATCAGAAAAGCTAGAAACAAAGGTGGTTGTGGTAACGACCTTCAAGCGCCCTGGTTATTTTGAACGTGCGATCAAGGCTGGAGTGGATGCTTATGTCTTGAAAGAGAGAAGTATTGCAGACCTCATGCAAACCTTGCATACTGTCCTCGAAGGACGCAAGGAGTATTCGCCTGAATTGATGGAAGTGGTGATGACGCATCCCAATCCATTAACGGAGCAAGAAATCGCAGTTTTAAATGGAGTCGCTCAGGGTTTTTCTAACCAAGAAATTGCAGATCAACTTTATTTATCAAACGGAACAGTCCGAAACTATGTCACCAATATTCTTTCTAAACTAGATGCTGGTAATCGAACAGAGGCAGCTAATATCGCAAAAGAATCTGGTTGGTTGTGATACTACCATATCTCGAAAACCATTATGTACTAAAATTGATGGGATTGAATGGAACAATACTAACTTTAGGAGGGTGGGATTCCTCCTTTTCTTTCTTTTGGGAGCAATACAAAAGAGCTAAAATTATCAATAAAAAAAGAAAAATATCTTGACAAGCAAGGGAAAAATTTGTTACAATAACAGACGGTACTTTTTACTTTTGGTCTCTCAAGAGTGTACAGGGACGTGCTGACAAATGTTGCAAAAGTACACACAGATGATAGCTGTCACCAAGTGTATCATCACCAAAAATAAAAAAACACAGGAGAATGTAGATGCCTACAATTAACCAATTGGTTCGCAAACCGCGTAAATCAAAAGTAGAAAAATCTAAATCACCAGCTTTGAACGTTGGTTACAACAGTCATAAAAAAGTTCAAACAAACGTTTCTTCACCACAAAAACGTGGTGTTGCAACTCGTGTTGGAACAATGACACCTAAAAAACCTAACTCAGCCCTTCGTAAATTCGCTCGTGTACGTTTGAGCAACCTTATCGAAGTTACTGCCTACATCCCAGGTATCGGACACAACTTGCAAGAGCACAGCGTGGTTCTTCTTCGTGGTGGACGTGTAAAAGACCTTCCAGGGGTACGTTACCATATCGTCCGTGGTGCACTTGATACTGCAGGTGTTAACGATCGTAAACAAGGCCGTTCTAAATACGGTACTAAACGTCCAAAAGCATAAGGAAAGGGGATAAAGAGAAATGAGTCGTAAAAATAGAGCTCCAAAACGTGACGTATTGCCAGATCCGCTTTACAATTCACAACTAGTTACTCGTCTTATCAACCGCGTTATGCTTGACGGTAAACGTGGTACAGCTGCTTCAATCGTTTACGGTGCCTTTGAGCAAATCAAAGAAGCTACTGGGAACGATGCACTTGAAGTATTTGAAACAGCTATGGAAAATATCATGCCTGTACTTGAAGTACGTGCACGTCGTGTTGGTGGTTCTAACTACCAAGTCCCAGTTGAAGTTCGTCCAGAACGTCGTACAACACTTGGACTTCGTTGGTTGGTAACAATCGCTCGTCTTCGTGGTGAACACACAATGCAAGACCGTCTTGCAAAAGAAATCTTGGATGCAGCTAACAACACTGGTGCAGCTGTTAAGAAACGTGAAGACACTCACCGTATGGCTGAAGCTAACCGTGCATTCGCACACTTCCGTTGGTAATATAGGAAGCGAAAGCGTTAAGAAAGTCCCAGAGAAAATAGGGAATCGAAGCAGGTTGCGATTGCAACAAATGAGATTCATCTTTTTCTCCAGACTTTTAGCTTGAGCTCAACTAGGTAATGATGCTAGGAACGGTAAGGATGAAAGGTGAAAATAGGAAACTGACAATACAAGGAAGTTTATCTTTTTCACACAGCATTCCGTTCCAGCTCAAATCGGCTAACTAACTTTAGCCCGAGTTCGATTCAATTTGTAAGTCTACAAGTTGAAACCAACAATAGCATGAAAACATTGAGAACGGGTAGGTCCTGCCTATCCGTTTTTATTAAAATCGTGTTATAATAGAATAGAAATCAAAAATAAATAGGAGAAATAAACCTCATGGCACGCGAATTTTCACTTGAAAAAACTCGTAATATCGGTATCATGGCTCACGTCGATGCTGGTAAAACAACAACTACTGAGCGTATTCTTTACTACACTGGTAAAATCCACAAAATCGGTGAAACTCACGAAGGTGCGTCACAAATGGACTGGATGGAGCAAGAGCAAGAACGTGGTATCACTATCACATCTGCTGCGACAACAGCTCAATGGAACAATCACCGCGTAAACATCATCGACACACCAGGACACGTGGACTTCACGATCGAAGTACAACGTTCTCTTCGTGTATTGGACGGTGCGGTTACCGTTCTTGACTCACAATCAGGTGTTGAGCCTCAAACTGAAACAGTTTGGCGTCAAGCAACTGAGTATGGAGTTCCACGTATCGTATTTGCCAACAAAATGGACAAAATCGGTGCTGACTTCCTTTACTCTGTAAGCACACTTCACGATCGTCTTCAAGCAAATGCACACCCAATCCAATTGCCAATCGGTTCTGAAGATGACTTCCGTGGTATCATCGACTTGATCAAGATGAAAGCTGAAATCTATACTAACGACCTTGGTACAGATATCCTTGAAGAAGATATTCCAGCTGAATACCTTGACCAAGCACAAGAATACCGTGAAAAATTGGTTGAAGCAGTTGCTGAAACTGACGAAGAATTGATGATGAAATACCTCGAAGGTGAAGAAATCACTAACGAAGAATTGAAAACTGGTATCCGTAAAGCGACTATCAACGTTGAATTCTTCCCTGTATTGTGTGGTTCTGCCTTCAAAAACAAAGGTGTTCAATTGATGCTTGATGCGGTTATCGACTACCTTCCAAGCCCACTTGATATCCCAGCAATCAAAGGTATTAACCCAGATACAGACGCTGAAGAAACTCGTCCAGCCTCTGACGAAGAGCCATTTGCAGCTCTTGCCTTCAAAATCATGACAGACCCATTCGTAGGTCGTTTGACATTCTTCCGTGTTTACTCAGGTGTGCTTCAATCAGGTTCATACGTATTGAACACTTCTAAAGGTAAACGTGAACGTATTGGACGTATCCTTCAAATGCACGCTAACAGCCGTCAAGAAATCGACACTGTTTACTCAGGTGATATCGCTGCTGCCGTTGGTTTGAAAGATACTACAACTGGTGACTCATTGACAGATGAAAAATCTAAAATCATCCTTGAGTCAATCAATGTTCCAGAACCAGTTATCCAATTGATGGTTGAGCCAAAATCTAAAGCTGACCAAGATAAGATGGGTATCGCCCTTCAAAAATTGGCTGAAGAAGATCCAACATTCCGCGTTGAAACAAACGTTGAAACTGGTGAAACAGTTATCTCTGGTATGGGTGAGCTTCACCTTGACGTCCTTGTTGACCGTATGCGTCGTGAGTTCAAAGTTGAAGCGAACGTAGGTGCTCCTCAAGTATCTTACCGTGAAACATTCCGCGCTTCTACTCAAGCACGTGGATTCTTCAAACGTCAGTCTGGTGGTAAAGGTCAATTCGGTGATGTATGGATTGAATTTACTCCAAACGAAGAAGGTAAAGGATTTGAATTCGAAAACGCAATCGTCGGTGGTGTGGTTCCTCGTGAATTTATCCCAGCGGTTGAAAAAGGTTTGGTAGAATCTATGGCTAACGGTGTTCTTGCAGGTTACCCAATGGTTGACGTTAAAGCTAAGCTTTACGATGGTTCATACCATGATGTCGACTCATCTGAAACTGCCTTCAAGATTGCGGCTTCACTTGCCCTTAAAGAAGCTGCTAAATCAGCACAACCAGCTATCCTTGAGCCAATGATGCTTGTAACAATCACTGTTCCAGAAGAAAACCTTGGTGATGTTATGGGTCACGTAACTGCTCGTCGTGGACGTGTAGATGGTATGGAAGCACACGGTAACAGCCAAATCGTTCGTGCTTATGTTCCACTTGCTGAAATGTTCGGTTACGCAACAGTTCTTCGTTCTGCATCTCAAGGACGTGGTACATTCATGATGGTATTTGACCACTACGAAGATGTACCTAAGTCAGTACAAGAAGAAATCATTAAGAAAAACAAAGGTGAAGACTAATCAGTCCTCACTCTAGAAGGAAGTCACTTAGTGGCTTCCTTTTGTCTTTAGAAAATACCTCTAAATATGGTAAAATAGTAGGAGAATAATGTGAGGAAAATGAATGTCAAATAGTTTTGAAATTTTGATGAATCAATTGGGGATACCTGTTGAAATGAGACAGGATCCTGCTTTATCACAGGCCGATATTGAGCGAGTTGTGGTTCATAAAATTAGTAAGGTATGGGAGTTTCATTTCGTATTTTCTAATATTTTACCGATTGAAATCTTTTTAGAATTAAAGAAAGGTTTAAGCGAAGAATTTTCTAAGACAGGCAATAAAGCTGTTTTCGAAATCAAGGCTCTGTCTCAAGAATTTTCAAATCAACTCTTGCAGTCCTACTATAGAGAGGCTTTTTCTGAGGGGCCATGTGCTAGTCAAGGTTTTAAGTCCCTTTATCAGAATTTGCGAGTTCGTGCGGAGGGCAATCAACTCTTTATTGAAGGCTCTGAGGCGATTGATAAGAAACATTTTAAGAAGAATCATCTTCCTAATTTAGCGAAACAACTTGAAAAGTTTGGTTTTCCAACTTTTAATTGTCAAGTAGAGAAAAATGATGTGCTGACCCAAGAGCAGGAAGAGGCCTTTCATGCTGAAAATGAGCAGATTGTTCAAGCTGCCAA
Organism: Streptococcus mitis; assembly: GCF_003944325.1. Classification (GTDB taxonomy): domain Bacteria; phylum Bacillota; class Bacilli; order Lactobacillales; family Streptococcaceae; genus Streptococcus; species Streptococcus mitis_CW. The sequence continues at coordinate 9,505 of NZ_RJPX01000008.1, forward strand.
TGAGGAAGCGCTCCGTGCTATGGAACAACTAGAACAGATGGCACCTCCTCCAGCGGAAGAGAAACCAGCCTTTGATTTTCAAGCGAAAAAAGCTGCAGCTAAACCGAAGCTGGATAAGGCAGAGATTACTCCTATGATTGAAGTGACGACTGAGGAAAATCGTCTGGTCTTTGAAGGGGTTGTTTTTGATGTGGAGCAAAAAGTGACCAGAACAGGGCGTGTTTTGATCAACTTTAAAATGACAGACTACACTTCCAGTTTTTCGATGCAAAAGTGGGTTAAGAACGAGGAAGAGGCTCAGAAATTTGATCTAATTAAGAAAAATTCTTGGCTCCGAGTCCGTGGGAATGTGGAGATGAATAACTTCACACGCGATTTGACTATGAATGTGCAGGATGTGCAGGAAGTTGTTCACTATGAGCGGAAGGATTTGATGCCAGAAGGTGAGCGTCGAGTTGAGTTTCATGCTCATACTAACATGTCGGCTATGGATGCTTTGCCAGAGGTCGAAGAGATTGTTGCGACAGCTGCTAAGTGGGGACATAAGGCGGTTGCCATCACGGATCATGGAAATGTCCAGTCCTTCCCACATGGCTATAAGGCGGCTAAGAAAGCGGGAATTCAGCTGATATATGGAATGGAAGCCAATATCGTGGAGGACCGTGTTCCTATCGTTTACAACGAAGTGGAGATGGACTTGTCAGAAGCAACCTATGTGGTCTTTGACGTGGAAACGACGGGGCTTTCAGCCATCTATAATGATTTGATTCAGGTTGCGGCCTCTAAGATGTACAAGGGGAATGTTATTGCTGAATTTGATGAATTTATCAATCCTGGACATCCCTTGTCAGCTTTTACTACTGAGTTGACCGGAATTACAGATGATCATGTAAAAAATGCTAAACCACTGGAACAAGTTTTGCAAGAATTCCAAGAATTTTGCAAGGATACGGTCCTAGTTGCCCACAATGCGACCTTTGACGTTGGCTTTATGAATGCCAATTATGAGCGTCATGGTCTGCCAAAGATTAGTCAGCCAGTGATTGATACACTTGAGTTTGCTAGGAACCTCTATCCTGAGTATAAACGTCATGGTCTGGGACCTTTGACCAAGCGTTTTGGTGTGGCCCTAGAACATCACCACATGGCCAACTACGATGCGGAAGCAACGGGGCGTCTGCTCTTTATCTTTATCAAAGAGGTAGCAGAAAAACATGGTGTGACCGATTTGGCTAGACTTAACATTGATTTGATTAGTCCAGATTCTTATAAAAAAGCTCGGATCAAGCATGCGACTATTTATGTCAAGAATCAGGTAGGTCTAAAAAATATCTTTAAGCTAGTTTCTTTGTCCAATACTAAGTACTTTGAAGGGGTGCCACGAATTCCGAGAACGGTTTTAGATGCCCATCGGGAGGGCTTGATTTTAGGTTCAGCTTGTGCAGAAGGTGAAGTTTTTGATGCAGTCGTTTCCCAAGGTGTGGATGCGGCGGTTGAGGTGGCCAAGTATTATGACTTTATCGAGGTCATGCCACCAGCTATCTATGCGCCCTTGATTGCTAAAGAGCAGGTTAAGGATATGGAGGAGCTCCAGACTATTATCAAGAGTTTGATAGAGGTTGGAGACCGTCTTGGCAAGCCCGTTCTTGCTACGGGAAACGTCCACTATATCGAACCAGAAGAAGAGATTTATCGAGAAATTATCGTCCGTAGTTTGGGTCAGGGGGCGATGATTAATAGAACGATTGGTCATGGTGAACATGCTCAACCAGCTCCTCTCCCAAAAGCTCATTTTAGAACGACTAATGAGATGTTGGATGAATTTGCCTTCTTGGGGGAGGATTTGGCTCGTAAACTGGTTATTGAAAACACCAATGCCTTGGCAGAAATCTTTGAACCTGTTGAGGTTGTTAAGGGTGACTTGTACACGCCTTTCATCGACAAGGCTGAAGAAACAGTTGCTGAGCTGACCTATAAGAAAGCTTTTGAGATTTATGGAAATCCGCTGCCAGATATTGTTGATTTGCGGATTGAAAAAGAATTAACATCCATTCTGGGGAATGGCTTTGCCGTGATTTATCTGGCCTCGCAGATGCTGGTACAACGTTCTAATGAACGGGGTTACTTGGTTGGTTCTCGTGGGTCTGTCGGATCTAGTTTCGTTGCGACCATGATTGGGATTACAGAGGTTAATCCTCTCTCTCCTCACTATGTCTGTGGTCAGTGTCAGTACAGTGAGTTTATCACAGATGGTTCGTACGGTTCAGGATTTGATATGCCCAATAAGGACTGTCCAAATTGTGGTCACAAACTCAGCAAAAATGGGCAAGATATTCCGTTTGAGACCTTCCTTGGTTTTGATGGGGACAAGGTTCCCGATATTGACTTGAACTTCTCGGGAGAAGACCAGCCTAGCGCCCACTTGGATGTGCGTGCTATCTTTGGTGAAGAATATGCCTTCCGTGCAGGAACGGTTGGTACGGTAGCTGCTAAGACTGCCTATGGCTTTGTCAAGGGCTACGAGCGAGATTATGGCAAGTTTTATCGAGATGCGGAGGTGGAACGCCTCGCTCAAGGAGCGGCTGGTGTCAAGCGGACAACAGGCCAACACCCGGGGGGAATTGTTGTTATTCCTAACTACATGGATGTCTACGACTTTACGCCTGTCCAGTATCCAGCGGATGATGTGACGGCTGAATGGCAAACGACTCACTTTAACTTCCATGATATCGACGAGAACGTCCTCAAACTCGATGTGCTGGGGCATGATGATCCGACCATGATTCGGAAACTTCAGGATTTGTCTGGTATTGACCCTAATGAAATTCCTATGGATGACGAAGGCGTGATGGCACTCTTTTCTGGGACTGATGTGCTTGGGGTAACACCTGAGCAAATCGGGACGCCTACGGGGATGTTGGGGATTCCAGAGTTTGGAACAAATTTCGTACGTGGAATGGTAGACGAGACCCATCCGACGACTTTTGCAGAATTGCTTCAGTTGTCAGGGTTGTCCCACGGTACCGACGTTTGGCTGGGCAATGCTCAAGATCTGATTAAGCAAGGAATAGCAGACCTATCGACTGTTATCGGTTGTCGGGACGACATCATGGTTTACCTCATGCACGCGGGTCTAGAACCTAAGATGGCCTTTACCATCATGGAACGGGTACGTAAGGGCTTGTGGCTGAAGATTTCAGAAGAGGAGAGAAATGGCTATATCGAAGCCATGAAGGCTAATAAGGTGCCAGAGTGGTATATCGAGTCCTGTGGGAAAATTAAGTACATGTTCCCTAAAGCCCATGCGGCAGCCTACGTTATGATGGCCTTGCGTGTAGCTTACTTCAAGGTTCACCATCCCATTTATTATTACTGTGCTTACTTCTCAATCCGTGCTAAGGCTTTTGATATCAAGACTATGGGTGCAGGCTTGGATGCTATCAAGCGAAGAATGGAAGAAATCTCTGAAAAACGGAAGAACAATGAGGCTTCTAATGTGGAGATTGACCTCTATACAACTCTTGAGATTGTCAATGAGATGTGGGAACGAGGTTTCAAGTTTGGCAAACTAGATCTCTACCGTAGTCAGGCGACAGAGTTCCTTATCGATGGGGATACCCTCATTCCGCCATTTGTAGCAATGGATGGTCTGGGAGAGAACGTTGCCAAGCAGTTAGTGCGAGCGCGTGAAGAGGGAGAATTCCTCTCTAAAACAGAGTTGCGCAAGCGTGGAGGGCTCTCATCCACTTTGGTTGAAAAGATGGATGAAATGGGTATTCTGGGCAATATGCCAGAGGATAACCAGTTGAGTTTGTTTGATGAGTTGTTTTAAAAAATTGCTTATTTTGATCAAGCGGACAAAATATGTCCACTTGATTTGTTATAATTCTCTTAAAAATAATAGAAAAGAGAGTATAATATGGTGAATCAAGGAATTTTAAATTCTAACGTGTCAATTGAAGAGCAAATTTACAATTTTGAAAAAGGCTTGAAAGATGATGGGAGTGATTGGACTGGATTCCCACAAATAGACTTAAAAGAAGATTCTCAATGTATTTACATTTGCGGTATTTCAGAGACTGACAGATGGCATTTGTTTTATACGTTAACTAAAATAAAACCTGCTACTCCAATAGCATCACTTGGATATTATCGAGTGAGAGATAATTTGATTTTTTCTAAACATAGTCAATGGATAAAACTGCAAATGGAGCATACAGACTATGACTTGATTTTTCTGGAGGGAGTTCAATTTTTGGGAGAGGCTGATCAAAGGGTACAGGAATACTGGACGCAGCAATTCAAAGAGAATAAGAAAAGAGGCAGACTCTTCATTGTATATTCAGACTGCTTACCCGAAGACTTAAAAAATATGGATGAATCCGTAGTTGAGTTCTTCGAATCTGGCATAGTGGTACAGTTGAAATCACCTAAGGGCTAGTTTATTTTGCTTTAATCGTTTTGAATATAAAGTGCTAGTTAGACTATAGAAGTGATAATAATGTACTAGAAATAATATTGTTTGAATAATCTGTAGAAGGAAATTGCAAATGAACGATCAAGAGAGACTACTAACAATTTTTTTACGTTTACAGTTTGGGACTCCGTTAGGAAAAAAGCAACTGGCTCAGGAATTTGAGGTTAGTGAAAAGACGATACAGAGAGATTTTTCGCTCCTTCGTGATATTTTATCCAGTCATCCCGATTTTAGTGGAGACTTGCTTTATAGTCGTAAAACAAATAAGTATAATCTATCAAGTAAGTCAGTTTTTAATAAAAAGGATATACTCGTTATTTCAAAGATTTTATTGGAAAATCGAGCACTGAATAGGCCAGAAATTGATAGCTTACTAAAAAATTTACTGATTTTAGTTCCCCGTGCTGACCAGAAAGAAATTGAGCAGATTATTGGCAGTGAAAAGCTTAATTATGCTCCCTTAGCGGATCAGCAAAATAGAATAGAGAAAATTTGGAATTTATCAGAAGCTATTTTGCATGAACAGGTTCTAGACATTATCTATCAAAAACCTTATCCTGAGTCTTCTAAGAGGCAGACGGTTCTGCCAGTCTCTCTTTACTATGATAGTCATTATTTCTATTTGGTTGTTTACCAATTGAAACATGCTACTTATATTACTTTAAGAGTAGACCGTATCCAGTCATGGTCTCTTAGTGGTATAGAGAAACCCTCTATTTCTTATCGAGATAAATTTAGAGATGGCGACATTCGTAACGAGAGAGTGGATGCTTTTATCGGGAAGAAAATCAGTATTGAAATCGAGTATTTGTACGATCCAACTATTGTGATGGATCAATTTCCAAATGCAAAAATAGTTGGGAAAAATGGCGATTGGACTCATTTTCAGTTTGAAAGTCAGCATACACCGGGTCTTAAACGCTGGTTGCTGGGACAAGGGGAAGCAGTTACTGTTTTATCTCCTCGGATTTTAGTAGAGGATATGAAGCAAACAGTTCAAGAAATGATAGATAAATATAGATGAGGATAAAATGACTATTCAATTTACTTCTAAAAAGGTTGGAGAACTATTGAAAAAAGGGAATTTGCGGATTCCTTCTTATCAAAGACCATATAAATGGAACAGAAAACATATACGTAATCTTTTTTATGATTTACGAGATGCTATGGGGAAAAAGGAATATCAGATAGGATCCGTTATCCTGCATGAAAATAAACATGAAAATGAAGGACACTTAGATATTGTCGATGGACAGCAACGGCTAATTTCAATTTCCTTGTTTCTTCATTTATTAGATGATTTAGAGAATTATAAGGGTGCTAATCAACTGTTGAGTGTTGAATTTGGAGAGCTATCTTGCTATCATGCGAGTGAAAATTATAATGAGTGGAAAAATTTAACTCAATTAGTTGGCGAAAATGAGGCAAAAGATATTTGCAACTTTTTATTAGAGAATTGTGCTGTCTCTGTGATTACTATGCCCCAAGAACGATTATCAGAGGCCTTTCAGTTATTTGATTCTCAGAATAATCGTGGAAAATCTCTAGAACCTCATGATTTGCTCAAAGCCTATCATCTTCGCAAGGAAGATTCCGAAGATGAAAAGATTGTTGAAAAGTGGGAGCAATTTGTAGAAGATAAAGATTTAAGTCTCAAAGAGTTGTTTGATAAACATCTTTTCCGTATGAGACGTTGGTCTCGAGGAGAGACAGGATTAACAAACAAGCGTTATGGTTCTTATCTCCGTTTTACAGAGGATTTTATTGACGATTTTAAAGGTGTTGATTTGAATCAGAACTTTCCATACTTAGAATTGTATCGTCATATTGAAAATCTCCCCATGTCCATTACTATGCCAATCATTGATGGAAGTAAATTTTTTGAGTATATTGAATCTGCTCATGAAACTATTAGAGTTCATAAAAATTTTTTAAATAAACAGTTAGGGGTCTCTAATGAGTCAGAGGAGGAAGAACAAAATTTAGCTTACCCAGAAGGTATGTTAAACATTTACAATAGCTCAAAAGGACGCTATCTCAAATGTCACAATATATTCCTAAATATTTGCTCGCTTTTCGCAGATAGATTTGGAAAAGAGGAGCTATCAAAGGAGATAGTAGAAACCTTATTTATTTGGTCTTATTACCCTCGAGTTAAGTTTAAAGCTATATACGATGCAACGGTAGGAAACTATGTTGCTGGTGGAAGGTTTAGACAAAAAGAGGTTCAAAAGCTATTTCAACTTTTATCCCATGCTGTCACTCCGAATGATTTTATGATCAAGATAGATAGAGAATTATTTGAAAATTATACTGTGGACAAGATTATAGAAGAGGAAAAAAATAAATGGTAGAAACACATATAAGCTTATCAGTTAATCGTTTGTTAAATGAAGATACCTATGCTATTCCTCTTTATCAGAGAAATTTTGCTTGGACTTATAATGAAATCGAGCAGTTATTGAATGACGTAGCAGATGCTTTTCAAGAAAATAGAGACAGTTATTATTATATTGGAACATTAGTCGTTAATAAAGAGAATGACATTTTCAAAATCATAGATGGGCAACAACGAACAACCGCTCTTAATTTGATTGCCTTAGCTTTGAAGCATGAGTTTGGTTTTGATAGATTGAAAGCTGTTAAGCTTACCTTTCCAGCTAGGAAGAAATCAAATAAGAATATTCAAGATTTATTTGCCAAGAAAAAAATTTTAGAGGACGATGAGAATGAGCTGACTAGAGGCTACGGATATGCTAAAGACGCATTGAAAAAAGTACTAGAGGAGCGCCAGCTTAATCCTCAGTCTTTCGTTGATTATCTTTTTGAGAATGTCATCATTTTTCGGAATGTACTTCCTGAAGATTTAGATTTGAATCTTTATTTTGAACGTTTCAACTCTCGAGGAGAACAACTAGAAGCTCATGAAATCCTTAAGGCACAAATGATGTCTAAATTTGGTGAAGATCAAGAAATGGCGCAAAAGTTTGCAAGAATTTGGGATGCCTGTGCAGAGTTTGATAAGCCGGTATTGAGAACATTTCAAATTCGAAGTAGACCAAAAAATACTGATGAAGAGGGGGAGAGAATTTTTGGTAAAGAATTTACTAACTTCAAATTGGAAAGTGTATTTGAGAAAATAAGAGTAAAAAAAATTGAGCAACGAAGTTTACTAGATGCAATTACTCAGACAAAATATGAAAGTAGTAGCTTAGTAAATAATGGAGCAGATATTTCAAATTATACGACTGTAATTGATTTTCCAACATTTTTGCTTCAAGTTTTTTTCATCATGGAAGGAAATGATGAAACTACATTTGATGATAAAAAATTATTGAAAATTTTTGAAATTGAACGACGAGATAGAGAATGGGTCCAACAATTTGGGCAACTACTTCTGACTATGAAGCATATATTTGATACGCTTATCGTAAAAAATGTCCAATTAGAAAATGAAACCGAATGGCAAATCAAACGAGGTCAGTATGATACATATCAACGAAATGAAAATAGAGGATGGAAATATGTTCGAATTAACTTTCAAAAAAATACTTTTGACAATTTAAACAAAAACATTATCCTCCTCCAATCCATGTTTGCTGTGACCTTTACTGCCAATCGTGATAGTCGTTGGTTATATGAAATCTTGCAATTCTTGTTTAACCATATTGAAGAGTTAAATCAAACAGAATTTGCTAGTCTCTTTAAGGATTTTCTTGAAAAAATGGCAGTAAGATATGCAAAAGAAAGATTGTTCACAGAAGATAAAACTATCAAAAAATACGGGGCAATTCCTGTTTATGCTTTTAACTTTATAGATTATGTTTTATGGAAAAATCGTGAAGAATTGAAGAAAGATTACGATATTGAGTTTAAAGATTTTAAATTTGCTTATCGTCGCTCCATAGAACATTGGTATCCTCAGAATCCTAATGGACATGATAGAGAGAGCCAATTACCTGCTGAGTTTTTACATTCCTTTGGCAATCTTTGTATTATTACCGATAGTCAGAACTCCAGGTTTGGCAACTCCTATCCAGAAGCTAAATTAAAACAATGGGAAAAAGAAGATATATTCCATCGTCAAAGTTTAAAATTACAGATGATGGCAGAGATAACTTCTAAAAAAAATAGATGGGATATTGGTGAGATTCAATCTATGGAAAAAGAAGTGGAAAGATATGTACAGAATTTTTGTAATAGCTAATTAAAACAAGCTTCAGTAAGCTTGTTTTTTAAAATACCAATATATGTGATATACTAGTAAGGGAAGGATTTTGTAAAAGACAAACCAGCTGAGAAGGTGTTTGAATATCAATTATAACTTGCTGATCAAACAATTCTTCTATCAACAGCACTCTTGTCAGGTGCCATTGCTTTAGCAGGATTATTCTCTGCTTTGAAAGAAAAATAAAAATAGAAAAGAGAAAACAACATGGTTTTACCAAATTTTAAAGAAAATCTAGAAAAATATGCGAAATTGTTGGTTGCGAATGGAATCAACGTGCAACCTGGTCACACTTTGGCTCTCTCTATCGATGTGGAGCAACGTGAGTTGGCTCACTTAATTGTCAAAGAAGCTTATGCCTTGGGTGCGCATGAGGTTATCGTTCAGTGGACAGATGATGTCATTAACCGTGAGAAATTCCTCCATGCGCCAATGGAGCGTCTGGACAATGTGCCAGAATACAAGATTGCTGAGATGAACTATCTCTTGGAGAACAAAGCTAGCCGTCTTGGTGTCCGTTCTTCTGATCCAGGTGCCTTGAACGGAGTGGATGCTGACAAGCTTTCGGCTTCTGCTAAAGCTATGGGACTTGCCATGAAACCAATGCGAATCGCAACGCAATCAAATAAAGTCAGCTGGACTGTGGCAGCCGCTGCTGGACTCGAATGGGCTAAGAAAGTCTTTCCAAATGCTGCGAGCGATGAAGAAGCAGTCGATCTTCTTTGGGACCAAATCTTCAAAACTTGCCGTGTCTACGAAGCAGATCCTGTTAAGGCTTGGGAAGAACACGCTGCCATTCTTAAGAGCAAGGCCGATATGCTTAATAAAGAGCAATTTTCAGCCCTTCACTATACAGCTCCAGGTACCGATTTGACCCTTGGCTTGCCAAAGAACCACGTTTGGGAATCAGCTGGTGCTATCAATGCACAGGGCGAAGGATTCTTGCCAAATATGCCGACAGAAGAGGTTTTCACAGCGCCAGACTTCCGTCGTGCAGATGGTTATGTCACTTCTACAAAACCGCTTAGCTATAACGGAAATATCATTGAAGGTATTAAGGTGACCTTTAAGGATGGACAAATCGTTGACATTACTGCTGAGAAGGGTGATCAGGTCATGAAAGACCTTGTCTTTGAAAATGCGGGTGCGCGTGCCTTGGGTGAATGTGCCTTGGTACCAGATCCAAGCCCAATTTCTCAGTCAGGCATTACCTTCTTCAACACCCTTTTTGATGAGAATGCTTCAAACCACTTGGCTATCGGTGCAGCCTATGCGACTAGCGTCGTTGGTGGAGCAGAGATGAGCGAAGAAGAGCTTGAAGTTGCGGGACTTAACCGTTCAGATGTTCACGTGGACTTTATGATTGGTTCTAATCAGATGGATATTGATGGTATCCGTGAGGATGGGACACGTGTACCGCTCTTCCGTAACGGAGATTGGGCAAATTAAGGAGCCAAGATGATAGGAAGTATGTTTGTTGGTCTCCTAGTGGGACTCTTGGCAGGTGCTTTGACCAATCGTGGAGAACGCATGGGATGCTTTGGGAAAATGTTTCTCGGGTGGATTGGAGCCTTTCTGGGTCACTTGCTCTTTGGAACTTGGGGGCCAGTTTTATCAGGAACAGCTATTATTCCAGCGATTTTAGGAGCTATGATTGTATTAGCTATTTTCTGGAGACGAGGAAGTTAATTTCTTAAATCTAAAACGAAAAGGAGGTTGGTTATTGAGACGGCCTCCTTTTGATATGGTATAATGATTCTATGAGATTAGATAAATTTTTAGTTGCCTGCGCTGTAGGGAGTCGGACAGAGGTCAAAAACTTGCTCAAGGCTGGGCGCGTGACGGTAAATGGTAAAAAAGAAAAATCAGCTAAATTGCAGATTGATGAAGAAAGAGATGAGATTCGCTTTGATGGGCAAGTGCTGGAGTACGAGGAGTTTGTCTACTACATGATGAACAAGCCCCAAGGAGTTATTTCAGCGACTGAGGATCCCAAGCACAGAACCGTGTTGGACTTGCTGGATGATATTGCTCGGACCAAGGAAGTTTTCCCAGTAGGACGTTTGGATATTGATACGCATGGTCTCCTACTCTTGACCAATGATGGCCAGCTGGCTCATGCTCTTCTTTCGCCCAAGCGTCATGTGGACAAGACTTATCAGGCACAAGTCAAGGGAATTATGACCCAAGAAGATGTGGAGACATTTGCCAAGGGCATTCCTCTCAAAGACTTTACCTGTCAGCCTGCTAGACTGGAGCTTGTGTCTGTAGATACAGAAAAGAATCAAAGCCAAATCCGTGTGACCATTGCAGAAGGGAAGTTTCATCAGGTCAAGCGTATGGTAGCTTACTGTGGCAAGGAAGTAGTAGACTTGCAACGTTTGACTATGGGAACTTTAGTTTTAGATGAGAACTTGCAGCGAGGAGAATGGCGTCGCTTGACCAAGGAGGAATTAGAAAATCTTCTTGATAGTATTGCTTAATTTGGTTTATATTCGAAAAAGGTGAGGGACAATATTCTCTCCTTTTATATTTTTCAGTTGCTTCCTTTGTGAAAAGAGTTATAATAGACTGTAGAATAAAAGGAGGAATCTATGAACGCGATTCAAGAATCATTTACTGATAAATTATTTGCCAACTATGAAGCAAATGTAAAATACCAAGCGATTGAAAATGCTGCTAGCCACAACGGAATTTTTGCAGCTCTAGAACGTCGCCAAAGCCATGTAGACAATACGCCTGTTTTCTCATTGGATTTGACCAAGGACAAGGTAACAAACCAGAAAGCGTCTGGTCGTTGCTGGATGTTTGCAGCTCTCAATACTTTCCGCCACAAACTCATCTCTCAATATAAATTGGAAAACTTTGAGTTGTCACAAGCCCACACTTTCTTCTGGGACAAGTATGAGAAATCAAACTGGTTCTTGGAGCAAGTCATTGAGACTGCAGACCAAGACTTGACGAGCCGTAAGGTTAGCTTCCTACTTCAAACACCACAACAAGATGGCGGTCAATGGGATATGGTCGTTTCTCTCTTTGAGAAATACGGTGTCGTGCCTAAGTCAGTTTACCCTGAGTCTGTTTCATCTAGTAGCAGCCGTGAGCTAAATGCAATTCTTAACAAATTGCTTCGCCAAGATGCTCAAATTTTGCGTGCTCTATTAGCTTCAGGTGCTGATCAAGCGACTGTTCAAGCTAAGAAAGAAGACCTCTTGCAAGAAATCTTTAATTTCCTTGCCATGTCATTAGGACTTCCACCACGTAAGTTTGACTTTGCTTATCGCGATAAGGATAACAACTACCAAAGCGAAAAGGGAATTACACCACAGGAATTTTATAAGAAATATGTCAATCTTCCTCTAGAAGATTATGTTTCTGTTATCAACGCCCCAACTGCTGACAAGCCTTACGACCAATCTTACACAGTTGAGATGTTAGGAAATGTGGTTGGTAGCCGTGTGGTTCGTTACATCAACGTTCCAATGGAGCGCTTGAAAGAATTGGCGATTGCCCAAATGCAAGCAGGTGAGACTGTTTGGTTTGGTTCTGATGTCGGTCAGCTCAGCAATCGTAAAGCTGGAATTCTTGCGACAGATGTTTATGACTTTGAATCAAGTATGGATATTCAATTCACTCAAGACAAGGCTGGACGTCTGGACTACAGCGAAAGCTTAATGACCCACGCTATGGTCTTGACAGGTGTGGACTTGGACGAAAATGGCAAGTCAACCAAGTGGAAGGTTGAAAACTCATGGGGAGACAAGGTCGGTACAGATGGTTACTTTGTTGCCTCAGACGCTTGGATGGACGAATACACTTACCAGATTGTTGTCCGCAAAGAATTGTTAACAACCGAAGAACAAGCTGCCTATGAAGCAGAACCAATTGTACTTGCACCATGGGATCCAATGGGAGCCTTGGCAGAATAATACTCAATGAAAATCAAAGAGCAAACTAGGAAGCTAGCCGCAAGCTGTACTTGAGTACAGTAAGGCGACGCTAACGTGGTTTGAAGAGATTTTCGAAGAGTATAAAAGCATAGAAAAAAGGAATCAGATTTAGAACCTGGTTCCTTTTAAGTTGCTTGATTACATGATACCGAAGAAACGAGCTGCGATACCTACTGCAAAGAGTGCAAGGATGATTGAAATTGGTGATACTTTTTTCTTAAGCAACCACATGCAAAGGAAAGTAAGGAGAAGTCCCATCAATCCTGGAATCAATGAGTTCAACTGACCTTGAAGGGTTTGTGGTTGAATCTTATCTAGGCTCAATCCCCCAAGTGCTTGACCAAGGATACCTTTCAATTCAGCACCTGATACAGGACCTTCTGGGAAGTTGATGTAGGCACCCTCAGCCAATTGTTTACCTGGAAGGTTAACAGTGAAGTTGATCGATACCCAACGTTGTACAAGAACGGCAAGAATGAACATACCAAGGATAGAAGCACCTTTAGTGATGTCTTTCAAAATACCACCAGACATGTCTTTAGTGATTTCAGATCCAGCTTTGTAACCAAATTCTTGTGTGTACCATAGGAAGGCCATACGGATAGCATTCCATCCGAAGAAGAAGAGAAGTGGACCAACCAAGTTACCAGATGCAGCAAGTGATGCACCAAGAGCTCCAAGGATAGGACGAACTGTAAACCAGAATACTGGGTCACCGATACCTGCAAGAGGTCCCATCATACCGATTTTAACCCCTTGGATAGCAGCGTCGTCGATTTCAACACCGTTCGCACGTTCTTCTTCAAGTGCAAGAGTAACCCCCATGATTGGAGCAGCTACGTATGGGTGAGTGTTGAAGAACTCAAGGTGGCGCTCAAGAGCAGCAGCTTGATCTTCTTTAGTAGTGTACAATTTTTTGATAGCTGGGATCAATGAGTAAGCCCAACCCAAGTTTTGCATACGCTCGTAGTTCCAAGAACCTTGAAGGAATTGTGAACGCCACCAAACTTTTTTACGATCTGATTTTGATAATTGAAGTTTTTCAGTCATGATTGTTCCCCTTTCTAGTAGTCTTCTAGGATATCACCGATTGGGTCGTTAGAAGTCGCAGCTCCGCCGCCACCGTTACCACCTTGTTTTGAAAGGTTAAGGTAGATGAAGGCAAGGGCAACACCGACTACACCAAGGGCAATCAAAGTCAATTGAGAAATCGCAGCAAAAGCAAAACCGATTGCGAAGAATGGCCATACTTCACGAGTTGCCATCATGTTGATAACCATAGCGTAACCAACGGCAACGACCATAGCACCACCGACAGCCATACCACCGTTCAACCAGTCTGGCATCAATTTAAGAGCATCTTGAACGGCAGAAGCTGGGATAGCGATAAGGAAGGCTGCAGGGATAGCAATACGAAGACCTTGAAGAAGAAGTGCGATAAAGTGAGCACGTTCAACAGCTGCAATATTTCCTTCTTTAGCAGCAGCATCTGCAGTGTGAACCAAACCAACTGAGATTGTACGAACAATCATTGTCAAGAAAAGTCCAGCTACGGCAAGAGGGATAGCTGTTGCTGTAGCAACGGCGATACCTTCAGTAGTAAAGTTACCACCTTTGATCAAGATGATTGCTGCGGCAACAGATGCAAGAGCAGCGTCAGGAGCTACGGCAGCTCCGATATTTGCCCAACCAAGGGCGATCATTTGAAGTGATCCACCAAGCATAACACCTGCTTCGAGGTTACCAGTTGCAAGTCCGATAAGGGTACATGCAACGATTGGTTGATGGAATTGGAATTGGTCGAGGATACCTTCAAGACCTGCAAGGAAGGCAACAACTACAACCAAGACAGCAGAAATAATTGAAATATCTGACATGGTTTTATTCCTTTTCTATTTAATGATAATAAAGTGAAAAATTTTCTTAGAATTCTTCGATAGTTACTGATGTCTATTATTGAACGTTGGCTTTGCTAATCAAGTCAAACAAATCTTTTTTGGTGTCGTTTGGTACTTTACGTACGTCAAATTCAACACCGAGATCACGCATTTTTTCAAATGTAGCAACGTCATCTTTGTCCATAGACAAAACGTTGTTGACCATTGTTTTACCTGTTGAGTGAGCCATTGATCCTACGTTAAGGGTCTTGATTGGCACGCCACCTTCGATTGCACGAAGGGCATCTTGAGGTGTTTCAAACAAGATAAGGGCATGTGTTTCTCCAAAGCGTGGGTCTTTTGAAACCTCAATCAATTTTTGAATTGGAACCACATTGGCTCTGACATTATTTGGAGCTGCTTGTTTAATCAATTCTTTACGAAGGTCGTCGTTGGCAACGTTATCTGAAGCAACGATAATACGGTCTGCTTTTGAATCTGGAGTCCAAGCAGTTGCAACCTGACCGTGAAGGAGACGTGTGTCAAGACGGGCAAGATTGATTTTCAGTTTACCGTCACCGATAACAGTTCCTTCTGGGATAGCAGCTTGGGCAACTGGAGCAGCTGCAGCACTTGCAACTTCTTCAACTGGATTTAACTCTTCTGGAAGAGCTTTGATGCCATCTTTGGCTTCTTTAATAATATTCGCAGCGACTTTTTCCACACCTGCTGTAGCGTCCATGAGGCGCTCTGTATAGGCTTGGATTAACATCGGTAAGTTAAGTCCTGTGATGATGGCAAACTTACGATCAGGATTTTCTCCCATCACGCGACTAGCTTGGTTGAATGGAGAACCACTCCAAAGGTCAGCCAAAACTAGCACCTCATCTTCTGCGTCAAATGCAGCCACAGCGTTGTTAAATTTAGCATATAGGTCATCTGGACCTTCATTTGGCATAAAGGTTACAACTTGAACCTTTTCTTGTTCACCAAAAATCATAGATCCTGACTGATGAATACCTGCAGCAAATTCACCGTGGCTCGCAATAATGATTCCGATACTCATTATTGTCATTCCTCCTTATAAAATGTTGTGCCCATTGTTTAAGAAAACTTTAAGACTAGATTAGTATAAACCGTTTTCATAAAAAAATCAACTATTTGATATAGAATTTTTTTAAAAATAAAATACAGATATTTCAAAATGTTGATATAATAATGTTTTTTGGAAGAGAATAATTTTCGTTTTAAAAAATTAATATAAAAAGGTTGGAAGCGCATTCCAACTTTTAAAATAGGTTTCTAATAAAGTTAGTGGGTGAAGTCGAGTACCATACGTCCTTGGATTTGACCTTTTTCCATTTCGTCGAAAATTGCCACAGCATCTTCTACTGGACGTTTTTGAACAACTGGAACTACCAAACCTTCTGCACCGAATTGGAAGGTTTCTTGCAAGTCTTTACGAGTTCCAACAAGAGAACCGATAACTTGGATTCCATCTAGAACGGTTTTGACGATGCTGAGTTCCATCATTTCATAAGGAAGACCGACAGCGACTACGCGACCACCAACACGAACGGAGTCAACAGCCTGATTGAAGGCAACTTTAGATACAGCAGTTACGACAGCTTAGTGAGCACCTCCATTTGTTTTTCCTTGATGAGTCCTGGCACATCTTCGACTTCGAGACCGTTAATAACGATATCAGCTCCCACTTCTTTTGCAAGGGCAAGTTTGTCATTGTTGATATCAACTGCGATGACATGAGCGTTGAAAACTTTTTTAGCATATTGAACAGCTAGGTTACCAAGGCCACCAGCACCGTAAAGGACAACCCATTGGCCTGGTTCAACTTTGGCTTCTTTAATAGCTTTATAGGTTGTTACACCAGCACATGTGATAGAAGAAGCTTGGGCTGGATCAAGTCCATCAGGAACTTTGACAGCATAGTCTGCAGTTACAATACATTGTTCAGCCATACCACCATCTACTGAGTAGCCAGCATTTTTCACTGTACGGCAAAGAGTTTCACGGCCAGTTGTACAGTATTCGCAAGTGCCACATCCTTCAAAGAACCAAGCAACACTGACACGGTCACCGATTTTAAGGCTTTTTACATCTGGGGCAATTTCTTTAACGATACCAACACCTTCGTGACCTAGAACACGTCCTGGTACTTGACCAAAGTCACCATGGGCAACGTGGAGATCAGTGTGGCAAACACCGCAGTATTCAATTTCTACAAGTGCTTCCCCAGTTTTAAGTGGACGGAGTACTTTTTCTTCAATAGCAACATCAGTGCTTTCTGGATTTACAACAACAGCTTTCATAGCTATCCTCCTTGATATTAACTGAGAGCAGGAGAAACAGGACTGGATTGATTTTCTGTCAACAGAGTCGAGTATGACGAGCTCTCTTGTATTTATATGTGAAGTATATCACAAAGGAAAGCCTTTTCCAAGGTTTTGGAGGCAAAAAGTAGAACAATCGATTAACCGGTTGATGAGACTGTGAAAAGAGCACAAAGACCAGCTTGCAAGCTGGTCAGAATGGGCTATAAGAATAAATCTTGTAGGGTTTTGGCAACCCCGTCTTGGTCATTTGTCAGGGCTATTTGCTCATCTGCATAGGGGAGTAGCTCAGGATTGGCATTTTTCATGGCATAGCCCTTCCCAGCAAAAGCGAGCATTTCGGTATCGTTGTGTTCATCTCCAAAGGCAATCAAATCCTTTTTGTCACGGTTCATTACCTTGAGCAAGTAGTCTAAGGCGAAGGCCTTGTTGACACCTTTTGGGGTACACTCAAGGATATTGAGCGGACCTCCCCAGGTATTAATAGACAGTTGATGCTGGTAGAAGGCGTTCATTTCTTTTGCCAAGGCATATTTGTCGCTGGCTCTGGTCTGCAACAGAATACAGTTAGGATCCTTGGTCACTAATTCAGGCTTGAATTGATCTTCAGGTTGGAAAGCTTCTACACCAAATAGTTTGGGATTGGCAATTTCTTCATTAGGGTTTGTAATGTAGAATTTTTTACGGTATTCTCCAGCGATAAAATCGGCTTGAATATCCTCAGAACGTCGAACCATATCTAGCAGATATTTTTTGTCTACCGTCAAACACTTTTCAAAATCCCAAACTTGGTCTGGTAAATGAGTGAGGGAGCCGTTGAAATTAATCATAGGAGTGTCTAAGCCTAGTTCACGGTAAAAATCTTTTGACATGCGGTAAGGGCGACCTGTCGTAATAATGACCTGATGGCCTTTTTCAGCAACTTTTTTAATGGTTTCTTTGGTAAAGTCAGAAATTTGACTGTCTGAGTCGAGCAGGGTTCCATCCAAATCAACTGCAATAATTTTCTTCGTCATATGAACCTTTCTAGTGTCTTTTCAAATAAGATGTCTACTATTATAACAGAAAGCAGGCAGAAAAGCAGATTCCAAACAAAAAATGAAATTGGATCAATTTCTTAAATAAATCAAACAAAGATATTGAAAAAGTGAATGATAAATGATATAATTCTATTATTGTTCGTAAAAATTAAAAGGAGATTGATAATGGACAAATTATTTAAACTAAAAGAGAACGGTACAGACGTTCGTACAGAGGTTCTCGCTGGTTTAACAACTTTCTTTGCAATGAGTTATATTCTCTTTGTAAACCCACAAATTCTTTCGCAAACAGGAATGCCTGCTCAGGGTGTCTTCCTCGCAACGATTATCGGTGCAGTTGCTGGTACCTTGATGATGGCCTTCTACGCTAACTTACCTTATGCCCAAGCGCCAGGTATGGGTCTTAATGCCTTCTTTACCTTCACAGTCGTATTTGGACTTGGTTATTCTTGGCAAGAAGCCCTGGCTATGGTCTTCATCTGTGGGGTCATCTCATTGATTATTACCTTGACAAATGTTCGTAAAATGATCATTGAATCGATTCCAAACGCCCTTCGCTCAGCTATTTCAGCTGGTATTGGTGTCTTCCTTGCCTACGTGGGGATTAAGAATGCTGGTCTTTTGAAATTCACGATTGATCCAGGAAACTATATTGTTGTAGGAGAAGGAGCTGACAAAGCTCAAGCAACGATTGCAGCAAACTCTTCAGCGGTTCCAGGATTAGTCAGCTTTAATAATCCAGCTGTTTTGGTGGCTCTTGCAGGACTTGCCATTACTATCTTCTTTGTTATTAAAGGGATTAAAGGGGGAATTATCCTTTCTATCTTGACAACAACTGTTCTTGCTATCGCAGTTGGTTTGGTAGATTTGTCAAGCATCGATTTTGCTAATAACCATGTTGGTGCAGCCTTTGAAGACTTGAAGACAGTCTTTGGTGCAGCTCTTGGTTCAGAAGGTTTGGGAGCTTTGATTTCAGATACAGCTCGCTTACCTGAAACTCTGATGGCTATTCTTGCCTTCTCATTGACAGATATTTTTGATACAATTGGTACCTTGATCGGTACAGGTGAAAAAGTTGGTATCGTAGCGACAAATGGTGAAAATCATCAATCAGTTAAGTTAGACAAGGCTCTTTACTCTGACTTGATTGGTACTTCAATTGGTGCCATCGCAGGTACTTCAAACGTAACGACTTATGTTGAGTCTGCTGCTGGTATCGGTGCAGGTGGACGTACTGGTTTGACAGCCTTGGTTGTAGCTATCTGTTTTGCGATCTCAAGCTTCTTTAGTCCACTTCTAGCGATCGTACCAACAGCCGCTACAGCTCCAATCTTGATTATCGTTGGGATTATGATGTTGGCTAGCTTGAAAAATATCCATTGGGACGATATGTCTGAAGCGGTTCCTGCTTTCTTCACATCTATCTTTATGGGATTCAGCTACTCTATCACTCAAGGGATTGCAGTTGGTTTCTTGACTTACACCTTGACTAAGCTTGTCAAAGGTCAAGCTAAAGATGTCCATGTCATGATTTGGATTTTGGATGCCTTGTTTATCCTTAACTACATCAGCATGGCCTTATAATAGGATAACCCAGGGGGATTTTCCCCCTTTTTTAATATAAAGGAGATGAATGATGGAAGAGAAAAGTATGTGGAAAGAATTATTGAATCGTGCAGGCTGGCTGCTAATCTTTTTTCTGGCGACAATTTTATATCAGATTCCTATAGGGGTTACTGCTATTTTAACTTTAAATGAAGTACCACTGTTACAGTCAGGACTAATAGTTGCTGGTATTTCAATTGTAGTTTTAGTACTATTTATCTTTGGAGCTCGTAAAACGCAATTAGCTAGTTTTAATTTTTCTTTTTTTAGAGCTAAGGATTTGGCACGATTGGGATTAAGTTATTTAGTCATTATCTGTTCAAATATACTTGGTTCTATCTTGTTACAACTGTCAAATGAGACGACAACAAGTAACCAGTCTCAGATTAACGATATAGTTCAGAATAGTTCTCTGATTTCTAGCTTCTTCTTGCTAGCCGTACTTGCTCCAATTTGTGAGGAAATCTTGTGCCGTGGGATTGTTCCTAAAAAGATTTTCCGAGGTAAGGAGAACTTGGGATTTGTAGTCGGTACGATTGTGTTTGCTTTATTGCATCAACCAAGTAATTTACCTTCTTTATTGATTTATGGAGGTATGTCGATCGTTCTATCTTGGACGGCTTACAAGACCCAACGTTTGGAAATGTCTATCTTACTTCACATGATTGTGAATGGGGTTGCTTTCTGTTTGTTGGCCCTTGTGGTGATCATGAGTCGGACATTAGGGATTTCTGTTTAATACTCAATGAAAATCAAAGAGCAAACTAGGAAACTAGCCGCAGGCTGTACTTAAGTACGGCAAGGCGACGTTGATGCGGTTTGAATTTGATTTTCGAAGAGTATAAGATTATTGACAATTGCTTACTTGCTTCTACTGGGAAAAAGATGAATGCAATTGTGTCCATCTTTTTCTTTTTATGGTAAAATAGAGAAATAATATGATGAAAAGCCTTGAGGGAGTGACCGATATGTCAACTAAAGTAAATCATGCAAAGACAGCTATTTGCGGAATTATCAATGTAACCCCAGATTCCTTTTCGGATGGTGGTCAATTTTTTGCTCTTGAGCAGGCACTCCAGCAGGCTCGTAAATTGATAGCAGAAGGGGCTAGTATGCTAGATATCGGCGGAGAATCGACTCGGCCTCGGCCGGGAAGTAGCTATGTTGAGATAGAAGAGGAAATCCAGCGTGTTGTTCCAGTGATCAAAGCGATTCGCAAGGAAAGTGATGTCCTCATCTCTATTGATACTCGGAAGAGTCAGGTGGCAGAGGCTGCTTTGGCTGCTGGTGCCAATCTAGTCAATGATATCACTGGTCTTATGGGTGATGAGAAAATGGCCCATGTGGTTGCTAAGGCTGGTGCGAAAGTAGTCATTATGTTTAATCCAGTCATGGCGCGACCTCAGCACCCTAGCTCGCTCATCTTCCCTCATTTTGGTTTTGGTCAAACCTTTACAGAAAAAGAGTTAGCTGACTTTGAAAAAATGCCAATTGAAGACTTGATGGAGGCTTTCTTTGACAGAGCCCTATCGAGAGCGGACGAAGCTGGAATCGCACAAGAAAATATCCTGTTGGATCCAGGAATCGGCTTTGGTCTGACCAAGAAAGAAAATTTGCTTCTTTTACGGGATCTGGATAAACTACATCAGAAGGGCTATCCAATCTTTCTTGGAGTGTCGCGTAAGCGGTTTGTCATCAATATCCTTGAAGAAAATGGCTTTGAAGTCAATCCTGAGACAGAACTTGGTTTCCGCAATAGGGACACGGCTTCGGCTCATGTAACCAGTATCGCTGCGAGACAGGGTGTGGAAGTGGTGCGCGTGCATGACGTAGCCAGTCACAAGATGGCAGTTGAAATTGCATCAGCCATTCGATTGGCTGATGAAGCGGAAAATTTAGATTTAAAACAATATAAATAAGATGAAAGAAATTGAAAACAATCAGTGGATTGCTAACTACCGGACGGATCAACCGCATTTTGGCTTGGAACGAATGGAGGAACTATTAGCTTTGCGTGGAAATCCCCATCTCAAACTCAAGGTCATTCATGTCGGAGGGACCAATGGCAAGGGTTCGACCATTGCTTTTTTGAAAAATATGTTGGAAAAGCTAGGCCTGAGAGTTGGCGTGTTTAGCTCGCCCTATCTCATTCATTATACAGACCAGATTAGCATCAATGGGGAATCTATCCCAGAAGCGAGGCTAGAATCCCTCATGGCAGACTATCAGTCTTTGCTTGAAGGAGAAGTGGCTGCCAATTTGCAGGGGACAACCGAATTTGAGATTATCACAGCCATAGCCTATGACTACTTTGCTTCAGAGCAAGTAGATGTGGCTATCATGGAAGTCGGCATGGGTGGGCTTTTAGATAGTACCAATGTCTGTCAGCCCATTTTGACAGGAATTACGACTATTGGATTGGACCATGTAGCCCTACTTGGTGACACCTTGGAAGCCATAGCAGAGCAGAAAGCTGGTATTATCAAACAAGGAATTCCCTTGGTGACAGGTCGTATTGCTCCAGAAGCGCTGGCTGTGATTGACCGCATTGCGGAAGGAAAAGATGCGCCGAGACTTGCCTATGGGAAAGATTATCAAGTCAGTCACCAAGAGAGTGTGGTAACGGGTGAAGTCTTTGACTATACTAGTTCTCTCAGACAAGGTCGCTTCCAGACTGGCTTGCTTGGCTTGCACCAGATAGAGAATGCTGGGATGGCTATAACTTTACTTGATAATTTTTGTCAAGAAGAGGGTCGAGAACTAGCAAGCAATCACTTGCTTGCTCAAGCCTTGGAAGAAATAAGTTGGCCAGGGCGTTTGGAAGTTGTGTCTAGAGACCCCTTGATGATTTTGGATGGGGCCCACAATCCCCATGCTATCAAGGCTTTGTTGGTAACCTTGCGAGAACGCTTTGCGGATTATCATAAGGAAATCCTCTTTACCTGTATCAAAACCAAGGCCTTGGAGGATATGTTGGACTTGCTGGGTGCCATGCCAGATACCGAGCTTACTCTGACACATTTTGAAGATAGTCGGGCGACTGATGAAAGCGTGCTTAAAGAGGCAGCTAAGTCTAGAAATCTCAGCTACCAAGGTTGGCAGGATTTTCTAGAGCAGAAATTGACAGATAAAAAAGAAGAGAAAAAAACAGTTAGGATTATCACAGGTTCCTTGTATTTCTTGAGCCAAGTGAGAGCCTATCTGATGGAGAGGAAAAACGAGAATGGATACACAAAAGATTGAAGCAGCTGTAAAAATGATTATCGAGGCTGTCGGAGAGGACGCTAACCGCGAGGGCTTGCAGGAAACACCTGCTCGTGTGGCTCGTATGTACCAAGAGATTTTTTCAGGTCTTGGTCAAACAGCGAAGGAACATTTGTCAAAATCCTTTGAGATTATTGACGATAATATGGTGGTAGAAAAGGATATCTTTTTCCATACCATGTGTGAACACCACTTCTTGCCATTTTATGGTAGAGCGCATATTGCCTACATTCCAGATGGCCGTGTGGCAGGTTTGTCTAAGCTAGCCCGTACGGTTGAAGTTTATTCGAAAAAACCACAAATTCAAGAACGCTTGAATATCGAAGTGGCCGATGCCTTGATGGAGTATCTGGGTGCTAAAGGAGCCTTTGTTGTCATTGAGGCGGAACATATGTGTATGAGCATGCGTGGTGTCAGAAAACCAGGCACTGCAACCTTGACGACAGTAGCTCGTGGTCTATTTGAAACAGATAAGGACCTCCGAGACCAGGCTTATCGTTTAATGGGACTATAATACTCTTCGAAAATCTCTTCAAACTACGTCAGCTTCCATCTGCAACCTCAAAACCGTGTTTTGAACAGCCTGTGGCTAGCTTTCTAGTTTGCACTTTGATTTTCATTGAGTATAAAAAGAATCCGCTTGAAGCGGATTTT
Organism: Streptococcus mitis; assembly: GCF_003944325.1. Taxonomy (GTDB): domain Bacteria; phylum Bacillota; class Bacilli; order Lactobacillales; family Streptococcaceae; genus Streptococcus; species Streptococcus mitis_CW. The sequence goes on from NZ_RJPX01000008.1 coordinate 32,951, forward strand.
TCTAGAAAGGAATCATTATGGATCAACTGCAGATTAAGGATTTGGAAATTTTTGCCTATCATGGTCTTTTTTCCAGTGAGAAAGAATTGGGGCAGAAGTTTGTCGTTTCAGCTATCCTATCCTATGATATGACCAAGGCGGCGACAGACTTGGATTTAACGGCTTCTGTCCATTATGGAGAACTGTGTCAGCAGTGGACGACTTGGTTTCAGGAAACGAGTGAAGATTTGATTGAAACGGTAGCTTATAAACTGGTGGAACGTACTTTTGAGGCTTATCCTCTTGTCCAAGAAATTCAGCTGGAACTTAAAAAACCTTGGGCGCCAGTGCATTTGCCACTAGATACTTGCTCGGTAACCATTTATCGCCGTAAGCAACGGGCCTTTATCGCCCTAGGAAGCAATATGGGAGATAAACAAGCAAACTTGAAGCAAGCCATTGAGAAAATGCGAGCTCGGGGTATCCATATTCTCAAAGAGTCCAGTGTCTTGACGACGGAGCCTTGGGGTGGTGTGGAGCAAGATAGCTTTGCTAATCAAGTGGTTGAGGTTGAAACCTGGTTGCCGGCCCCAGTTCTATTAGAGACCTTGTTAGCCATTGAGTCAGAGATGGGACGGGTGAGAGAAGTACATTGGGGCCCTCGTTTGATTGATTTGGACTTGCTCTTTGTGGAGGATCAGGTCATTTACACAGATGAGCTTATCTTGCCCCATCCTTACATAGCAGAACGCTTTTTTGTCCTTGAGTCCTTACAGGAAATTGCACCTCATTTTATCCATCCTACATTAAAGCAACCTATCCGCAACTTGTATGATGCTTTGAAAAAATAGAAAAACTCTAGTTTTCAGTCGTTTGTAACTGAAGGCTAGAGTTTTTAAAATAGGTCATTTTCTTCTGGGAGGAGGATAGTCTCTCTACCGTCCATGTCTAAAACCAGTACTCTTGGTGGATAAAGAGGGTCAAAAGGATGGTTAAAGTCAAAATCAATAGCTGTAGGGAGGTGTTGACTTGAAAAATGGAAGGTAATTTTTCCTTGGTTATTGAGCAATTGAAACTCGAGTTCTTCTTCCAATTCAAAGACATTTTTTAAGAAGTGGTCAATAATATACCAAAAAGAGTCAATAACATCATCAGGCAAGCTGGTAACAATGCCAAAACTAGCCGACCGCATCTGGGTATTGGTAAAAGCCATATTTCTACCCCCTTTCTTTCCCTTATCATACAGCAAATAGGATTAAAAATCAAGAAAAGGTGATTTTTCTTCATAAACATAGTTTTCTATGAAATTTTTTTCAAACAATCTTCAAAAAAAGCTTGAAAGTGTTTACAAATAGTGATAAAATGGAATAAGTAGAATCATGAAAACGAAATTTTCATATCGTCTCTTTTTTGGAGTCTCGTGAGGTATGATATAGAAAGGAAATGAAATGAATACAGACGATACAGTAACGATTTATGATGTCGCCCGTGAAGCAGGAGTTTCAATGGCGACAGTTAGCCGTGTAGTCAATGGCAATAAGAATGTAAAAGAGAATACTCGAAAAAAAGTGCTTGAGGTAATTGATCGTTTGGATTACCGTCCAAATGCTGTGGCGCGTGGTCTTGCAAGTAAAAAGACAACCACTGTCGGTGTCGTGATCCCAAATATTACCAATGGCTATTTCTCAACGCTTGCTAAAGGGATTGATGATATCGCTGAAATGTACAAGTATAACATCGTCCTTGCCAATAGTGATGAGGATGATGATAAGGAAGTTTCAGTTGTCAATACCCTGTTTTCTAAGCAAGTGGATGGTATCATTTTTATGGGCTACCACTTGACTGAAAAAATTCGTTCAGAGTTTTCTCGTTCTCGGACACCGGTTGTTCTTGCAGGAACTGTGGATGTAGAACATCAGCTTCCAAGTGTCAATATTGACTACAAACAAGCTACGATTGATGCAGTGACCTACCTTGCTAGAGAAAATGAGCGCATTGCTTTCGTTAGCGGTCCACTAGTGGATGATATCAATGGTAAGGTTCGTTTGGTTGGCTACAAGGAAGCCTTGAAAAAAGCAGGTATTTCTTATAGCGAAGGATTGGTATTTGAATCTAAATACACTTATGAAGACGGTTATGCCTTGGCAGAACGCTTGATTTCATCAAATGCAACTGCAGCAGTTGTAACAGGTGATGAGTTGGCAGCAGGTGTCTTGAACGGCCTTGCTGATAAGGGTGTGTCAGTACCAGAAGAATTTGAAATCATTACTAGTGATGATTCGCAAGTCTCACGCTTTACCCGTCCAAACTTGACAACTATTGCCCAACCTCTTTATGACCTTGGAGCTATTAGCATGCGTATGTTGACTAAGATTATGCACAAGGAAGAGTTGGAAGAACGTGAAGTTCTCTTACCTCATGGATTGACAGAACGTCGTTCAACACGAAAACGGAAATAGAAAAAATCAGGGAATCGTGAAGATTTCCTGATTTGTTTTTAGAGAAGAGGTTTAGCCTTCCATATAGTCTTTCAAAGCCTGTCCTGTTAGTCCGGCATTGAGGGCAATGAGGAGTTTCAAACGGGCTTTTTGGGCGTTGAGTTCTTTAACAAAGAAGATACCGGCTTTTTGTAACTGCACGCCCCCACCTTGGTAGGCATAAACAGGCTCAGCGATACCGTTAAAGCATCGTGAAACCAGGGCGACTGGGATTCCTTTTTGCAGAAGGCTTTCTAATTTTTGAGCCGTTTCTTTGGGAATATTACCAGCTCCGAAGGCTTGGATAATTAAACCGTCCAATTGTTCCAAATCCAGCATATCAATCAGCTCATCTGTCATACCAGCATAAGCCGAGATGATAGGTACCAATCCTTGTATGTGATTAAGGTCAAAGCGAACACGGGGTTCAGCTGTTTTGAAGTAGAGGATTTCCTGCTTCATAATCAGGCCAAGGGGGCCATGTGTTGGGGTCTGGAAGGTGCTGACGTTGGTCGTATGTGTTTTGGTAACATACTTGGCAGCGTGGATTTCATCGTTCATAACGACCAAAACCCCTTTGTCAGCAGCCTTGTCATCGCTAGCCACTCGTAAAGCGCTCAGATAATTATAAACACCGTCACTACCGAGTTCGTTGGAGCTGCGCATGGCCCCTGTTAGTATGATAGGTATATGGGGAACTTCCATGGTATCAAGAAAATAAGCTGTTTCCTCTAAAGTATCGGTCCCGTGTGTGATTACCACTCCATCGTAGTTAGCAGCTTCCTCTTTAATTTTCTGGTAGAGAGCCAGCATATGCTTGGGTTTGATATGGGGGCTTGGTAGGTTAAAAAAGTCCAAGGCGTGGACTTGGATTCCTTCAAGAGGATTGGATACATGGTTCATGGGATTATCAGAACTAGTCACAACAGCGCCAGAAGCATCGGCTTGCATGGAAATAGTCCCACCCGTATGTAAAACAAGAATTTTCTTAGGCATGATTTACTCACTCTTTCTGAAATGTGGTATAATCATTGTATCACAAAAGGGGAGATTGGGATAGGATGGAAGTCAAAGCTGTTTTTTTTGATATCGATGGAACCTTGGTCAACGATCGCAAGAGTGTTTTGAAATCCACTAAGGACGCGATTAAAATCGTCAAAGAGCAAGGGGTACTTGTCGGCGTAGCGACAGGTCGAGGACCTTTTTTCGTTAAGGAATTGATGGACGATTTGGATTTGGATTTTGCGGTAACCTACAATGGCCAGTATATCTTTAATAAAGACAGAGTCTTGTTCACGAGCCCAATTTCCAAGTTACATTTGCGCCAGCTCATTACGTATGCTAAAAAAGAGGGTAAGGAGATTGCCCTAGGGACCAAGGATGCCATGTTGGGTTCTAAAATCATGTCCTTTGGTCTGGGTTCTTTTTCCCAACGAATCAGTCGCTTCGTTCCCTCTGTTTTAACTCGTACGGTGAGTCATTCCTTTAATCGTATGGTCAGCAAGGTTGTTCCCCAGAAGGAAGAAGACCTACTTGATCTAATGAATCAGCCCATCTACCAAGTCTTGATGCTGATGACACCAGAAGAATCTGAGAAGGCAGCAGCTGATTTTGAAGACTTGAAATTGACACGTAGCAATCCTTTTGCAGCAGATGTCATCAATCAAGGAAACTCTAAATTGGAAGGCATACGCCGAGTTGGGAAAGAATATGGCTTTGACCTCAACCAAGTCATGGCCTTTGGTGACTCAGATAACGATCTTGAAATGCTGGCGGGTGTCGGTATGTCGGTCGCTATGGGAAATGGTAGTAGCAGTGTCAAGGAAGTTGCCAAGCACATCACCACTAGCAATCAGCAAGATGGAATCCACAAGGCCTTGGAACATTTTGGTGTTCTGGCTTCAGAAAAAGTCTTTGTCAGCCGTGACTATCATTTCAATAAGGTCAAGACCTTCCACCACATGATGGATGAACGGACTCAAGAAGAACCTCAAGCTTGGGATTTAGAAGGTGCAACCCACAGGGCTGGTTTTAAAATAGAAGAATTGGTGGAGTTTGTTCGAGCTGCTAGCCCTTCTGAAGAGGATTTTGGTCAAGCTCTATCGCAACTTCATCAAGCACTTGATAAGGCAGCAGATAAAGTAGCCAAGAAGACACCTGCCCAGCAAGATTTGGTGGGGCAGGTGGATGCCTTGATTGACACGCTTTACTTTACCTACGGTAGTTTTGTCTTGATGGGGGTGGATCCAGAACGTATTTTTGACATTGTCCATCAGGCCAATATGGGGAAAATTTTCCCAGATGGCAAGGCTCATTTTGATCCAGTGACCCACAAAATCTTAAAACCAGATGATTGGGAAGAAAAATATGCTCCAGAACCTGCCATTAAAAAGGAACTGCAGCGCCAGCTCAAGGCTTATGAACGCCATAAAGAGAGAAATAATACTCAATGAAAATCAAAGAGCAAACTAGCCGTAGGCTGCTCAAAGCACTGCTTTGAGGTTGTAGATGAAACTGACGAAGTCAGCTCAAAACACTGTTTTGAGGTTGCAGATAGAACTGACGAAGTCAGCTCAAAACACTGTTTTGAGGTTGCAGATAGAACTGACGAAGTCAGCTCAAAACACTGTTTTGAGGTTGCAGATAGAACTGACGAAGTCAGTAACATACCTACGGCAAGGCGACGTTGACGTGGTTTGAAGAGATTTTCGAAGAGTATAAATAGTAAACAAAAAGGAGCGCTGAGCTCCTTTTTTTCGTGATTACAAGGTTTTTTCTTGTTCTCTCACCACCAGCAAATCAACCTTAGCATGGCGGAGGATGTATTCAGATGAAGAGCCGACCAAGAGGCGTTCAAAGGCGTTGAGACCAGTGGCGCCAACGAGGATGAGATCCACTTCCTCAGCATCTGGAATAGTACGCGCCAGTAGGGTCTTTGGATTTCCCATTTCAATGACGATATGAACATCTGCCACACCAGCATCTTTAGCACGTTTTTCGTACTCTTTCATCAGACTTTTAGCGTCAACTTGGAGTTCTTCGTAAACTTCAGCATCAAAGGTGGATACGCTTTGGAGAGCGCGTGTGTCAATGACATGGGCGATGGTGAGTTTAGCGTCGTTTCGTAGAGCAGAATGAACTCCCTTGACAAAAGCCAAGTCCGCTTCCTTAGAACCATCGATTGCGACCATAATATTTTGGTAACGTTGTGCCATAATGAAACCTCCTGAAATTTTCTTACTATAATTGTAAACCTTTTCACTATAGAAGTAAAGCAAAAAAAGTATTTTTTAAAAGAATGTTAGCGCTTAAAATCTATATAAATATATGATAAAATAAAAGAAAGGATAGCAGGAAGAAGTGAAGGGAGGGAGAATGATGAAAAACTCTTTTCAAGAAACAAAAAAATCAAATTTCCTTTATTATGGAATCATCCTGGTTTCAGTCTTGGTAGAAGTGATTATGATCTGGCAATTAGAGAAGCTAATTCCGCTTCTCTATCCAGGTTTTATTGGCTTTTTAGTCTTTCACCTACTCTACCATCTGCTATTATTTCTAGTTGCAAAGCGAAGTGGTCGCTGGGATTACTTGATAATATGGGGGCTCTTCCTCATGTTCAATCTTCTCTATGACTCCTTTCTAGGCTTGCTTTTTCTAAGTTTATCTTTTGGTATGTGATGTGTCTTCGGCAAAATACCCGCTATCACCATTGTCTCGACCTCGCTTTTAGTGAGTTTTTTTCTATACGAATCTAGTAACACATTTCAGCAAACTTGTCGCATTCTCTTTCTAGTGGTATAATGTTACTATCCTGAAGAATCGAGGAAACAAGATGAAAGAATATAATAAGTCTAGTAAGTTAGAGCATGTTGCTTATGATATCCGTGGTCCTGTTTTGGAAGAAGCTATGCGGATGCGAGCAAACGGAGAAAAGATTTTACGTCTGAATACAGGAAATCCAGCAGAATTTGGCTTTACAGCGCCAGACGAAGTCATTCATGACTTGATTATGAATGCTCGTGATAGTGAAGGCTATTCTGATTCTAAAGGGATTTTCTCCGCCCGTAAGGCTATCATGCAGTATTGCCAACTGAAGAAATTCCCAAACGTGGATATTGATGATATTTATCTTGGAAATGGTGTCAGTGAGCTGATTGTCATGTCTATGCAGGGACTTTTGGACAATGGAGACGAGGTCTTGGTGCCTATGCCAGACTATCCTCTTTGGACAGCTGCTGTCAGCCTAGCTGGAGGAAATGCCGTTCACTATATCTGTGATGAAGCTGCAGAATGGTATCCAGATATTGACGATATCAAATCAAAAATCACTTCCAATACTAAGGCAATCGTCCTTATCAATCCAAACAACCCAACTGGAGCCCTTTATCCTAAGGAACTCTTATTGGAAATCATTGAAATTGCCCGTCAAAACGATTTGATCATCTTTGCGGATGAAATCTATGACCGCATGGTCATGGATGGGCATGTGCATACGCCTGTTGCGAGCTTGGCACCTGATGTCTTCTGTGTCAGCATGAATGGTCTGTCAAAATCGCACCGTATCGCTGGTTTCCGTGTGGGTTGGATGGTCTTGTCTGGTCCTAAGACACATGTTAAAGGCTATATCGAAGGGCTTAATATGTTGTCCAATATGCGCCTTTGCTCTAACGTTTTGGCCCAACAAGTCGTCCAAACTTCCCTGGGGGGGCACCAGTCAGTCGATGAATTACTCCTTCCTGGTGGACGAATTTATGAGCAAAGAAACTTCATCTACAATGCTATTCAAGATATTCCAGGTCTGTCTGCAGTTAAACCTAAGGCTGGACTCTATATCTTCCCGAAAATCGATCGCAATATGTACCGTATCGATGATGATGAGCAGTTTGTCCTTAATTTCTTGAAACAGGAAAAGGTTCTCTTGGTTCATGGTCGTGGGTTCAACTGGCAGGAACCAGACCACTTCCGTATCGTTTACCTTCCTCGTGTCGATGAACTAGCCCAAATCCAAGAAAAGATGACTCGTTTCTTGAAACAGTATCGTAGATAGGGGTTACATCAGAAAAAGGGCTAAAAAGCTGGAAACATTTGCCTAGAGCTATTGACAAAAGTAAAAGAATCAGATAGAATAGTAAAGTATGTTTAGTAACTGATCACTTTATAGCCGGCTAAACGAATACAAAATCTATGAGGAGGTATTCATCGTGAAACGTACTTATCAACCAAGTAAACTTCGTCGTGCGCGCAAACACGGATTCCGTAACCGTATGTCAACTAAAAACGGTCGTCGCGTATTGGCAGCTCGTCGTCGTAAAGGACGCAAAGTTTTGGCTGCATAATCCAAACGAATTCTATCAAAAATCAGTAGGAACTCGAGTCTACTGATTTTTATTTTTGTAAAAAAGTACAAAAAGCTTTATATTTTTGCTTGAATAGTGTATAATATTTCGCATACTGTAAAAAATGGAGAATAATCATGAAGAAATCAAAAGTTATGCTGTTTGGAGCTATGACTTTGACAGCAGGTCTAGCTTTAGCAGCGTGTGGTTCATCTCAATCAAGTAATGCTGACAAGACTTACTCTTATATCTTTGTCAATAACCCAGATACTTTGGATTATATTACCTCTACTCGAGACTCTACATCTAGTATCACAACCAACTTGATTGATGGTTTGTTGGAAAATGACCAGTATGGCAATCTCATTCCATCTATGGCTGAGTCATGGACTGTGTCAAAAGATGGTTTGACCTACACTTATAAGATCCGTCAGGGGGCTAAATGGTACACTTCTGAAGGAGAAGAGTATGCGGATGTAACAGCTCATGACTTTGTGACTGGTCTTAAGTATGCGGCTGATAAAAAGGCTGAAAACTTGTACTTGGTGCAAGACTCTATCAAGGGGCTGGCAGACTATGTTGAAGGAAAATCATCTGATTTTGGAACTGTTGGTGTTAAGGCAGTGGATGATTACACACTCCAATACACCCTCATCCAACCTGAAACTTATTGGAACTCTAAAACAACAGCAAGTATCCTTAATCCTGTAAACGAAGCCTTCTTGAAGTCTAAGGGGGATGACTTTGGAAGTGTGATGCCATCAAGCATCTTGTCAAATGGTCCTTACTTGTTTAAGTCCTTTACATCAAAATCTTTGATTGAATTTGATAAAAACCCTAACTACTGGGATAAGGACAATGTCAAAATTGAGAAAGTGAAACTTTCTTTCTTTGATGGTTCTGACCAAGACAGCATTGCGAGAGGTTTCTTGGATGGTAATTATACAGACGGACGTATCTTCCCAACAAGTTCAGTCTTTGCTGAACTCAAGAAGGGAAACGAGGATAAGATTACCTATACACCGCAAAACTCAGTTACTTTCTACTATCTTTTCAATGTGAATCGTCAAAGTTACAAGCAGACTATGAAACAGTCTGATAAGGAAAAGACAGATTCACGCGCAGCTATGCAAAATAAAGATTTCCGTCAGGCTATCAACTTTGCCTTTGACCGTCATGCTTATGCAGTGCAGACAAATGGTGAAGATGGAGCAGACCGTATATTACGTAACACGGTTACACCCAGTAACTTTGTCCAAGTTGGTGATAAGAACTTTGGTGACATTGTCAATGAAAAAATTGTCAACTACGGTAAAGATTGGGCAAATATCAACCTAAACGATGGTAAGCAAGCCTTCTTGAACCCTGACAAGGCCAAAGAGAAGTTGGCTAAGGCCAAAGAAAGTCTGCAAGCTCAGGGAGTAACCTTCCCAATTCATTTGGATATGCCAGTTGACCAGACTGCTAAGTTAGATGTGCAACAGGCTGGTTCTTTCAAGCAAACAGTAGAAGCTACTCTTGGTAAGGAGAATGTAGTCATCGATGTTATCCAACTTTCTCCAGATGAAAAAGACCAAGCAACCTACTTTGCAGATACAGCAGAACAAAAAGACTACGATATTGACATCTCAGGATGGGGTGGAGACTACTCAGATCCGAAGACTTACCTAGCTATCCTTGATCCAGAGACAGGTTCTCAGTTGAAAAACATGGGCTTGTCTGAAGGAAAAGACAAGGAAGTGAAGGATAAGATTGGTCTTTCTAACTACAAGAAACTCTTGGATCAGGCAGATTCGGAAATCACAGATACTCAAGCTCGCTATGAAAAATATGCTGAAGCCCAAGCTTGGTTGACAGATAGCGCCCTCTTCCTACCAGTTCAAAGTGGTGGAGCTAATCCAATCTTCCGTAAGACTGTACCGTTTACAGGTCCATTCTCATTCGTTGGTCATAAGGGAAATGCGGACAACTACAAATATGTTGAATTGCAAAAAGAGCCAGTAACTGCTAAACAGTACCAAGAACTCTATGAAAAATGGCTAAAAGAAAAAGCTGAGTCAAATAAAAAAGCTCAGGAAGATTTAGCTAACCACATTCAATAATATTCCTAGTCATTCTTTTCAGTTAGTACTCAATGAAAATCAAAGAGCAAACTAGAAGCTAGCCACAGGCTGCTCGAAGCACTGCTTTGAGGTTATAGATAGAACTGACGAAGTCAGCTCAAAACATGGTTTTGAGGTTGTAGATGAAACTGACGAAGTCAGTAACCATACCTACGGCAAGGTGAAGCTGACGTGGTTTGAAGAGATTTTCGAAGAGTATAAGCATAGTGACTGGATTCAGAAAAAGGCCTTACCAGAGCTTCTTGGTTCTGGTAGGGCCTTTTCTTTATTCTTTTAAGTGATAAGAATAGCTAGCGACAACGACGTCTTGGTGCCAACGAAGGGCGTATTTGAGTTTGAGGCTCATTTGATTGTGTAGAATATTTTGCCAAGGTTTATTAGGGATAAACTGGGGTACCAGGACAGTTACTGTATAGTTCTTTTTCTGGGCATCCTCGGAAATCCGTTTGACATACTTGACAGTAGGGGTGATGATGTCGCGATAGCTAGTCTTGATATTTTTCAGAGTAATGGTTGGGAAGTAATCGGCAAATTCTTGGAGAATTTCTTGATCTTTTTCTGCTGTTTCCTTAGTAGAAATATGCATGGCTAAGACTTCATCTCCGATACTTTGAGCGTAGTTAATGGCTCCGACGCTGACTCGGGTGACATTTCCTACTAGAACCAGAACCAGATTGCCGTCGTAAGTACGTTTTTCGATTCCTTCATAGAGTCGCAGTTGTTGGGCCACTTTTTGGTAATGACTGTGAATGGCCAAGAAAAGTAGGGTGAGTACGAGAATGATCGGGAAGAAAGGCCAGATATCACTGAGACGGAAAAAGAGCAGGATGAGCACGATAGCGTAGCAAATGATGGCACCAAGGATATTGGCAAGGGCAGGTTTTAAGAAGTTGGCCCCTTTTTCCTTTTTCCAATGACGAATCATCCCAGTCTGAGATAGGGCGAAGGGAACGAAGACCCCGATAGTATAAAGAGGAATCAAGCGTTCTGTATTGCCATTAAAAATGAGAAGAAGAATCATAGCCCCAAAAGCCAGAGTTAAAATTCCATTGGAGTAACCTAGGCGGTCTCCTTTTTCCATAAAGAGATGGGGCATGTATTTGTTTTTAGCCATGTTGTAAGCCAGCATAGGAAAGGCTGAAAAGCCAGTATTTGCTGCTACGGCCAAAATCAAGGCTGTGGAGAATTGGAAGGTATAATAGCCAAGGTGACCTAAGAAGGAAGTGCCAAGGATGCCTTGAGCCATCTGTGAAAGGATGGTTTCTCCGTGTTGCGGCATAATCCCCATCCAGTAGTTTAGGAAAGTGATACCAGCAAAAAGAAAACCTAAAATCAGTGACATAATGGTCAGGGTTTGAGCGGCATTCTTTTCTTTCGGAGCCTTGAAAAAGGGAACGGCATTTGAAATAGCTTCAACCCCTGTCAGAGAGGCAGATCCGCTGGTAAAGGCTCTTAGAATGAGAACGATAGACAGGCTCGGAACAGCATGCCCAATAGGTGAAGTTGCCTGATAGCTGAGAGCTCCTGTCATTAGTTGAAAAATTCCGTAGAGCAAGAGAAAGACAGTACTGATGATAAAGAGATAGACAGGAATCATCAGTGAGCTGGCAGATTCTTTTAAGCCCCGTAAGTTCAAGAGCATGAGCAAGCAAACTAGAAAAATGGAAATGTGGAGGTTGTAAGGGTGGAGAGCAGGGAGAGCTGCTGTGATAGCATCGGCTCCAGATGCAACAGATACTGCTACGGTCAACATGTAGTCAACCAGCAGACTACCTCCAGCAATCAAGCCAAGTTGGGGAGATAGATTTTCTCGAGTAACCATATAGGCCCCTCCCCCTTGAGGGTAGGCATGGATGATTTGACGGTAGGAAACGGTCAGACTAGCTAAGAGCAGGAGGACAAAGAGGCCAATAGGAAGGCTCCACCATATAGCAAGAGGAGAGAGACTAGCCAAGACGAGGACTACTTGCTCAGGTCCATAGGCGATGGAGGACAGAGCGTCGCTTGACAACATGGCTAAGGCCTGCATTTTTCCCAGTAGTCCCCCTTCGCCTTCGGTTAAGGACTTAAGAGGACGACCGATAAAGGTCTGTTTTAATTTTGTAAACATAGTTGTTTCCTTTGTTGAAAATTCAATAAGTGTTATTATACTGCTTTGGAAAAAGAGCGTCAAGAGATGATAATGGATTTTAGAATATTTTTTTCAGATGAGGAGAGAGGTCAGTTTTTTTGCTATAATAGTAGATAGAAAACGAGGTTAGAAGAGATGATTTTTGATACACATACACACTTGAATGTAGAAGAATTTGCAGGTCGTGAGGCAGAAGAAATTGCCTTGGCCGCTGAGATGGGTGTGACACAGATGAATATTGTTGGTTTTGATCAACCGACGATTGAGCGTGCCTTGGAGTTGGTGGATGAGTATGACCAACTTTACGCGACTATTGGTTGGCATCCGACAGAGGCAGGGACTTACACAGAGGAGATTGAAGACTACTTACTTGATAAGCTCAAGCATCCCAAGGTTGTTGCTTTAGGTGAAATTGGTTTAGACTACCATTGGATGACAGCGCCAAAAGAAGTACAGGAGCAGGTTTTTCGTCGTCAGATTCAGCTATCTAAGGACTTGGATTTGCCTTTTGTTGTCCATACCCGTGATGCGCTGGAAGATACCTATGAGATTATTAAGAGCGAGGGAGTTGGTCCCCGAGGTGGTATCATGCATTCATTTTCAGGGACGCTTGAGTGGGCAGAGAAGTTTGTCGAGTTGGGCATGACCATTTCCTTCTCAGGAGTGGTAACTTTCAAGAAGGCAACTGATATCCAAGAGGCTGCTAGAGAACTTCCTCTGGACAAGATGTTGGTGGAAACAGATGCGCCTTACTTAGCACCTGTACCCAAGCGTGGTCGTGAAAATAAAACAGCCTACACTCGCTATGTAGTGGACTTTATCGCTGACTTGCGTGGCATGACGGCAGAAGAGCTAGCGGTGGTAACAACTGCAAATGCAGAACGAATTTTTGGATTGGACAGCAAGTAATGAAAGAGAAAATTTCCCAAGTCATCGTTGTCGAAGGGCGAGATGATACGGCTAATCTCAAACGTTATTTCGATGTAGAGACCTATGAGACACGAGGTTCTGCCATCAATGACCGGGATATAGAGCGGATTCAGCGCCTGCACCAACGTCATGGAATCATTGTCTTTACAGACCCAGATTTTAATGGGGAGCGGATTCGTCGCATGATTATGACGGCCATTCCAGCAGTTCAGCATGCCTTTCTCAAACGAGATGAAGCTGTTCCCAAGTCCAAGACCAAGGGACGGTCTCTGGGAATTGAGCATGCCAGCTATGAAGATTTGAAAACGGCTCTAGCTCAGGTCACAGAACAATTTGAACATGAGAGTCAGTTTGACATCAGTCGTAGCGACTTGATTCGCCTTGGTTTTCTAGCAGGGGCAGATAGCCGTAAGCGCAGAGAATATCTGGGAGAGGCTCTCCGAATCGGCTATTCTAACGGCAAGCAACTCCTCAAGCGCTTAGAGTTGTTTGGAGTTACCTTGGCAGAAGTGGAAGAAGCTATGAAGAGTTATGAGTAGGAAAGATGTGATCGTTACAATTTTTTAAGTTTCACAGTATTTTTCGAAGCAGGTAGAAGAGGAGACGTCTGATGTTAATTGGTCAAAAAATTAAAGAGATTCGGATAGAAAAAGGAATTAGTCGTCCAGATTTTTGTGGAGATGAGCAAGAACTGACAGTTCGTCAACTGTCGAGAATTGAAAGCGGGGCTTCGCAACCGAGTTTACCCAAGTTAGACTATATTGCTCGTCGTTTAGGAGTTCCAGCTTATAGCCTTATGCCGGATTTTTCAGCTCTTCCTTCTGCTTATTTAGAATTGAAATACCAGATTTTACGTGAACCAATCTATGGTAAAGAAGAGGAATACGATAAGAAAGAAGCGTGTTTGGAAGAGATTTATAAAACATACTTTGATAATCTTCCTAAAGAAGAACAATTAGCATGTGAAGTATTGCAGGCGTGTTTAGATACTTCTAGAACTAGAAGGCCTGAATATGCAGAGTTAATACTTGAGGAACATATGCCTCAGATTATAGAAAAAGAAGCCTATTCAATAAATGATATGTTGTTGATTCGTTTGTTTTTTTATCAAATGATTATTAGAAAAGATCTTGCAAAATTTGTGAATCAAATCGAAAAGATAATGTTCCTTCTTTTGGAACAGAAGAAGGTAACTCAAATAGAGAATTACTTTATAATTAGAGATACTCTTATTTCAGGAATGTGTTGTCTTGAAAAGGTAGGAGTGACTGATTGCTTTAATGATTATCTATCGTGTTTACAAGAAATTATGGATAAAACTCAAGATTATCAAAAGAAACCTCTTGTATTTATGTTTTTGTGGAAGCAAGCATTAAGAGAAGAAAGAGATTTTAGTTTAGCTGAATCATTTTATCAGTCTTCTAAAACATTTGCGAAGCTAATTGGAGATGAATTTCTAGTAAAGAAATTGACAGAGGAATGGCAAGAGGATGTAAAAAAATATTTATAAACATAGTGAAGCAATGACAATAATGTCCTTGTTCTGGTCTTGAAATAGTTCTAAAGTTCGTCTTTAGGGCTGTTTTTTTATATATAAGCTAAAAATGACACGAAATGGTTATATTTTAAGGACATTGATGTCCTTGGTAGTGTGATAAAGATGGAGTATAATGACTATAAAAGTTCATTTCAGGGTGCTATTTTGACAATTTAGAGAAAAACAAATAATTTTAGAATATCATTTGGTAATATAATAGTATCGAGGAGTATCAATATGAAATAAACAGTTAAAAAATTAGCCCTTGTAGCGAGCATTGCAGCAACATTAGGTGGAAGTGTAGCAGTAGTATCGGCCGCGGTTAAGTATCCAGATGGTGGTATCTGGACGTATGGTTCAGGTGACGGAGGTGCTTACTCAAACTACTATCACTCTTCAGAATATCATAGCTCAACAGTTGTTAGTAGAAAAACTGGTTCATCTGATAAAGGATATGCTGGTGCTGGAGGGACTTCTCGTGCATGGATTCGTACTTCTTGGGGAGAGAAAGTTGCATTCTACTATAATGTTTAGAATGGTATAGCCCTATTGTTTAGCTTTACTTGGTCACCTTCTCACTAAGTGACCAAGTAACTTTTTGGAGGAAATGATGAAACGTTTATTTATTTTGATTTCAATGGTATTGGTATCGCTTTATATGGTGATAACTTCCGTTGACCATCGAGAAGAGATTTTATTTGGTAACTATCTCTCTGTTGATGTGACAGGAATGGTAATAAATCAACCAGTAGCTAGTCGCGAAGAGGTGACAGAGGCTTTGAGTCACTTGGCGGTAGAGCATAATAGTCTCATCGCCCGTCGGATCGTTGAGCCAAATGAAGCTGGAGAAACACGCTTTACCTATGCCACTTATGGTCAGGGAGAGCTTCCAGAAGGTCTGACCATTTCCTCCAAGGAGAGTGCAGAAACGAGTGATTTATTAGGGTCTTACTTGATTGTGTCAGGAAGTTTGGATGGAGTGAGCTTACAGACTACCTTGAAAGAACTTGGCTATCAAGGATTTGTTTCGAATGGAGAAGATCCATTTTCGATAGTCTTACTATTGGCTGCCACCCCTATGGTGCTACTGAGTTTAGCTATTTTTCTGCTGACCTTTATGAGTTTGACTCTGATTTATCGGATAAAATCCCTTCGTCAAGCAGGGATTCGCTTAATAGCTGGTGAGAGCTTGTTTGGGGTTGCTCTCAGACCAGTGTTAGAAGATATGAGACAGCTTATCTTCTCGGTGCTGGTATCCAGTTTTTTGGGATTGGGGATTCTCTGGTATCAAGGTGCCTTGTTTATGGCAACGGTGCAACTGGTCATCATTGGTCTTTTGCTTTATGGATTGGCCTTGGTAGGGATTTCTACCTTATTAAGTGTCGTGTATCTACTTGGTTTACAGGAAAATAGTCTGGTGGATCTATTGAAAGGGAAACTCCCTCTCAAACGGATGATGACATTGATGATGGTGGGGCAACTCTTGGCCGTGCTGGTGGTCGGCTCGAGTGCGACTGCTCTCCTACCCCACTACCGTGAAATGCAAGAAATGGAGAGAGCTAGCGATAAATGGAGTCAGTCCTCAGATCGTTACCGTCTATCCTTTGGTTGGTCTAGTGCATTTGCCGATGAGGAAGGAATGCGTAAGGATAATCGTGAGTGGCAGACATTTACTGAAGAACGGTTAGCTAATACAGACTCTTTTTACATCATGAGTAATGTTGACAATTTCTCAGATGGCGCAGAAGTGGATCTAGATGGCAATCGTCTCAATGACTACACACCGTCAGGGAATGTCATCTATGTCTCACCGCGCTATCTAACAGAAGAGAAGGTTGCCGTATCTCCTGAGTTCATGGAGAAGATGCAAAACTTGTCTGAGGGGGAGTTTGGGCTGATCTTGCCTGAGAGCTTGCGAGAGCAGTCTTCCTACTATCAAGGATTATTTGCAGATTACCTGCAAAATTTTTCATCTGAAAGTGTAGAAGTGACGAGTCAGAAACACTACCTCCCACAGGTAACGCTAGCTTTTACAGAAACAGGAAAGGAATGCTTCCTCTATAACGATGGGTACAAGACGACACGTCAATACCTAAAAGATCCGATTATTGTGGTTCTAACGCCACAAGCGACTGGAACAAGACCTGTTGCAGGGATGTTGTGGGGAACTACGGCTAATAGTGCCTTGAAACTAGATCGATATGGAGATAGCATCACAGCTCTAAAAGAGCAAGGTCTGTATCACAAGGTATCTTATTTGGTAAAAAGCCAGCTATTTTTTGCCAAGGTACTAAATGATAAACGGATGGAGTTCTACTCTCTCCTTATAGGAACTATTTTGACCCTATCTACGGCTATCTTGTTATTTGATTCCATGAATCTTCTCTATTTTGAGCAGTTCAGACGGGAAATCATGATTAGACGTCTTTCTGGTATGACAATCTATGAGCTTCATGGCAAGTACTTACTGGCGCAAGGAGGAGTTCTCTTGCTTGGCCTAGTCCTATCTAGTGTTTTGACAGGAGATAGCTTGATTAGCGCTTTAGTTGTAGCTTTATTTACTCTTAACGCCCTCTTGATTTTAGTAAGGCAGGATAAAAAAGAAGAAGCTGGTAGTATGGCAGTATTGAAAGGAAAATAAGATGATTGATATTCAAGGATTGGAAAAGAAGTTTAATGACCGCGCGATTTTCTCTGGTTTAAATCTCAAGCTGGAGAAGGGCAAGGTTTATGCCTTAATCGGAAAGAGTGGAAGCGGAAAGACGACTTTACTTAATATCTTAGGAAAGCTAGAAAAGATAGATGGTGGAAGGGTTCTCTATCAGGGGAAAGATTTAAAAACCATTCCCACTCGCGAGTATTTTCGAGACCAGATGGGCTATCTCTTTCAAAATTTTGGCCTTTTAGAAAACCAATCAATCAAAGAGAATTTGGATTTGGGCTTTGTTGGTCAGAAAATCTCAAAAGTAGAACGTTTGGAAAGGCAAGTGGAGGCTTTAGAAAAGGTTAATCTAGGGTATTTGGATCTAGAACAAAAAATTTATACTTTATCTGGGGGAGAGGCCCAACGAGTTGCCCTTGCTAAGACTATTTTGAAAAATCCACCCTTGATTTTAGCGGATGAGCCAACAGCAGCTCTTGATCCTGAAAATTCAGAGGAGGTTATGAATCTCTTGGTGGATTTGAAAGATGAAAATCGAATTATCATCATTGCGACCCATAATCCCCTAGTCTGGAATAAGGCCGATAAAATCATTGATATGAGGGAGCTTGCTCATGTGTGAAAAAATTCGTATTCGCAGGGTATCTGATTATCCTAGTGCCAGAGGTGGTTTAGAAGATATTCTCATCATGGAAAATATGACCAATCATCTCCTTTTGGTTCAAATCCGAGTAAATGGGTATTTGCTTGATTTTGCTAGCATTGAAGGGCAAAGGCAAAAGCATTATCGTTTGAAAAATTTACCTCAAACGGTTGAACTGACAGTGGACGATGTGGAGGAGGATGTAGATTTGACCCTACCTGAAAATCGAAGTTATCAAGAAGCTGATTTTTTCGAACGGATGTTTCGAGAGAACCGATAAATCCACCTTTAAAGATTTTCAAGACTATCTTTCTTCATGAGGAAAGATAGTTTTTTGGTATGATTTTCACCCCCAAAATACAAAGGGAATGTGTTACAATAGTAGTAACAGATAATAGAAAAGAGAATAGATGAGAATTGCAGATTATAGCGTGACTAAGGCAGTGCTGGAGCGTCACGGTTTTACCTTTAAAAAGTCCTTTGGGCAAAATTTCTTGACGGATACCAATATCCTTCAAAAAATCGTGGATACGGCTGAAATTGATGACCAGGTCAATGTCATTGAGATTGGTCCAGGGATTGGTGCTTTGACGGAGTTTTTGGCTGAGCGTGCAGCTCAAGTCATGGCATTTGAGATCGACCACCGTTTGGTACCAATCTTAGCTGATACCCTGCGTGATTTTGATAATGTTACAGTGGTTAATGAGGATATTCTCAAGGTCGATTTGGCGCAACATATCCAGAATTTCAAAAATCCTGACCTGCCCATCAAGGTAGTAGCCAACTTGCCATACTATATCACGACGCCTATTCTCATGCACTTGATCGAAAGTGGCATTCCTTTTAGTGAGTTTGTCGTCATGATGCAGAAAGAAGTGGCGGATCGTATCTCTGCTCAACCCAATACCAAGGCTTACGGTAGTTTGTCGATTGCAGTTCAGTATTACATGACCGCCAAGGTTGCCTTTATCGTACCTCGTACGGTCTTTGTGCCAGCACCAAATGTGGACTCAGCCATTTTGAAAATGGTGCGTCGTCCAGAGCCAGCTGTAGCAGTGGAAGACGAGAATTTCTTCTTTAAGGTTTCCAAGGCTAGTTTCACTCATCGCCGCAAGACCTTGTGGAACAATTTGACAGGTTATTTTGGCAAGACTGAAGAAGTCAAGGATAAATTGACCAAGGCCTTGGATCAAGCAGCTTTGTCACCAAGTGTGCGTGGGGAAGCTCTTAGCTTGGCAGAATTTGCCAGTCTAGCAGATGCACTAAAAGGGCAAGGACTCTAAGATGCAGGGACAAATCATTAAAGCCTTGGCTGGTTTCTACTATGTGGAGAGTGATGGTCAGGTTTATCAAACACGCGCGCGTGGGAATTTCCGTAAAAAAGGCCATACTCCCTACGTTGGGGATTGGGTAGATTTTTCTGCCGAGGAAAATTCAGAAGGCTATATCCTCAAGATTCACGAACGGAAAAACAGTCTGGTTCGTCCGCCTATTGTCAATATTGACCAAGCTGTGGTAATCATGTCTGTCAAGGAACCGGATTTCAATAGCAATTTGCTGGATCGTTTCTTGGTTCTTTTGGAGCACAAGGGTATCCATCCCATCGTCTATATTTCCAAAATGGATTTGTTGGAAGATCGGTCGGAACTGGATTTTTACCAACAAACCTATGGTGCTATCGGTTACGATTTTGTGACTAGTAAAGAAGAACTTTTGCCCTTGTTAACAGGTAAGGTTACGGTCTTTATGGGGCAGACAGGTGTTGGAAAATCAACTCTCCTCAATAAAATCGCACCAGACCTCAATCTTGAAACGGGAGAAATCTCAGACAGTCTAGGTCGTGGCCGTCATACCACTCGTGCGGTCAGTTTTTACAACCTCAATGGGGGTAAAATCGCAGATACACCAGGCTTTTCATCCCTGGATTATGAAGTGACAACGGGGGAAGACCTCAATCAGGCTTTTCCAGAGATTGCTAGTGTCAGCCGAGATTGTAAGTTCCGTAGCTGTACCCATACTCATGAGCCGTCTTGTGTGGTCAAGCCAGCTGTAGAAGAAGGGACCATTGCCACCTTCCGTTTTGACAACTACCTACAATTCCTCAGTGAAATTGAAAATCGCAGAGAAACCTATAAAAAAGTCAGCAAAAAAATTCCAAAATAAGGAGAAACCTATGTCTCAATACAAGATTGCTCCGTCAATTCTGGCAGCAGATTATGCCAACTTTGAACGTGAAATCAAACGCCTAGAAGCAACTGGGGCAGAATATGCCCATATCGATATCATGGACGGTCACTTTGTGCCACAAATCAGTTTTGGTGCAGGTGTGGTCGAAGCTCTTCGCCCTCATAGTAAGATGGTCTTTGACTGTCACTTGATGGTGGCGAATCCTGAACACCATCTGGAAGATTTTGCGCGTGCAGGGGCGGATATCATCAGTATTCATGTGGAAGCAACGCCTCATATTCATGGAGCCCTCCAAAAAATTCGCTCTCTCGGCGTTAAACCTTCGGTTGTCATTAACCCTGGTACGCCTGTTGAAGCCATTAAGCACATTCTTCACCTAGTTGACCAAGTCTTAGTCATGACAGTGAACCCTGGCTTTGGTGGACAAGCTTTTCTGCCAGAAACTATGGATAAGGTTCGTGAGTTGGTTGCTCTTCGTAAGGAAAAAGGTTTGAAATTTGAGATTGAAGTGGATGGTGGGGTTGATGACCAAACCATTGCTCAGGCTAAAAAAGCTGGTGCGACCGTTTTTGTAGCAGGTTCCTATGTCTTTAAGGGAGATGTCAATGAGCGAGTACAAACTCTCAGAAAACAACTTGACTAGGGTTGCCGTTTTTGCAGGCGGAGATCGCGGTCACTACCGAACAGATTTTGATAGCTTTGTCGGTGTGGATCGAGGCTCGCTTTGGGTCTTGGAAGAAAATCTGCCTCTCGCCCTAGCAGTTGGAGATTTTGATTCTGTCACTGCAGAAGAGCGACAGGTAATTCAAAAAAATGCCCAGCATTTTGTCCAAGCTCGACCAGAAAAAGATGATACTGACTTGGAGTTGGCTCTCTTAACCATTTTTGAGAAGAATTCTCAGGCTCAGGTCACTATTTTCGGTGCTTTGGGAGGCCGTATTGACCACATGCTGGCCAATGTCTTTCTGCCTAGCAATCCCAAGTTGGCACCTTATATGCGGCAGATAGCGATTGAGGATGGGCAAAACTTGATTGCCTATTGTCCAGAAGGGACCAGTCAGCTAGAACCTCGTTCAGACTATGACTATCTAGCCTTTATGCCAGTTCGGGATAGCCAGTTGACCATTCTCGGAGCCAAGTATGAGTTGACAGAGGAAAATTTTTTCTTTAAAAAAGTGTACGCTTCTAACGAATATATAGATAGGGAAGTTTCGGTGACTTGCCCAGATGGCTATGTGGTTGTCTTGCATAGCAAGGATAGGAGGTAGGATGGAAAGTTTACTTGTTCTATTATTAATTGCCAACCTTGCTGGGCTTTTTCTCATTTGGCAAAGGCAGGATAAACAGGAGAGACACCTAAGTAAGAGTTTGGAAGATCAGGCAGATCATTTATCAGACCAGTTAGATTATCGCTTTGAACAAGCCAGACAAGCCAGTCAGTTGGATCAAAAAGATTTGGAAGTGGCTGTCAGCGATCGTTTGCAAGAAGTGCGGATTGAATTGCACCAAGGTCTGACTCAGGTCCGTCAAGAAATGACAGATAATCTCCTCCAAACCAGAGACAAGACAGACCAACGTCTCCAATCCTTGCAGGAATCAAATGAGCAACGTTTGGAACAAATGCGCCAGACGGTCGAGGAAAAATTGGAAAAGACCTTGCAGACACGCCTACAGGCTTCCTTTGAGACAGTTTCCAAGCAACTGGAGTCTGTCAATCGTGGTCTAGGAGAAATGCAGACAGTTGCCCGCGATGTTGGAGCTCTCAACAAGGTTCTCTCAGGGACCAAAACGAGAGGAATTTTGGGCGAATTGCAACTGGGACAAATCATTGAAGACATCATGACCCCTGCCCAGTATGAACGAGAATACGCAACAGTTGAAAACTCTAGTGAGCGAGTGGAGTATGCCATCAAGTTACCTGGACAGGGAGACCAGGAATACGTCTATCTACCAATCGACTCTAAGTTTCCACTGGCAGATTATTACCGCCTAGAAGAGGCCTATGAAGCAGGTGACAAGGATGAAATCGAACGCTGTCGTAAATCACTTCTAGCAAGCGTCAAGCGCTTTGCTAAGGATATCAGGAACAAGTACATAGCACCGCCTCGGACAACTAATTTTGGAGTTTTGTTTGTTCCGACAGAAGGACTTTATTCAGAAATTGTTCGCAATCCTGTCTTCTTTGATGATTTGAGGCGGGAGGAGCAGATTATTGTCGCAGGACCAAGTACCCTATCAGCCCTCCTCAATTCCCTATCAGTTGGCTTCAAAACCCTCAATATCCAAAAGAGTGCCGACCATATCAGTAAGACCCTTGCTAGTGTTAAGACCGAGTTCGGCAAGTTTGGTGGCATTCTGGTCAAGGCACAAAAACACCTCCAACATGCCTCTGGCAATATTGATGAACTATTAAACCGTCGCACTACAGCTATCGAGCGGACGCTCCGTCACATTGAGTTATCAGAAGGTGAGCCTGCGCTTGATCTACTCCATTTCCAAGAAGATGAGGAAGAATATGAAGATTAGTCACATGAAAAAAGATGAGCTGTTTGAAGGCTTTTACCTAATCAAGTCAGCTGATTTGAGACAGACACGAGCTGGGAAAAACTACCTGGCCTTTACCTTCCAAGATGATAGTGGCGAGATTGAAGGGAAACTCTGGGATGCCCAACCTCATAACGTTGAGGCCTTTACAGCAGGTAAGGTTGTTCACATGAAAGGGCGCCGAGAGGTTTATAATAACACCCCTCAGGTCAATCAAATCACCTTGCGCTTGCCTCAACCTGGCGAACCCAATGAACCAGCTGATTTCAAGGTCAAGTCGCCAGTTGATGTCAAGGAAATCCGTGACTATATGGCGCAAATGATTTTTAAAATTGAAAATCCTGTTTGGCAACGGATTGTCCGAAAGCTCTACACCAAGTATGATAAGGAATTTTACTCCTATCCAGCTGCCAAGACCAACCATCATGCCTTTGAAACGGGCTTGGCCTATCATACGGCGACCATGGTGCGCTTGGCAGATGCCATTAGCGAAATTTATCCTCAACTCAATAAGAGTCTGCTCTATGCAGGGATTATGCTGCATGACTTGGCTAAGGTCATTGAGTTGACGGGACCAGACCAGACGGAGTATACAGTGCGAGGCAATCTCCTTGGACATATCGCTCTGATTGATAGTGAAATTACTAAGACAGTTATGGAACTCGGCATCGATGACACCAAGGAAGAAGTCGTTCTGCTCCGCCACGTTATTCTCAGCCACCACGGTTTACTAGAGTATGGAAGTCCAGTCCGTCCACGTATCATGGAGGCAGAGATTATCCATATGATTGATAATCTGGATGCTAGCATGATGATGATGTCAACAGCTTTGGCTTTGGTGGATAAAGGAGAGATGACCAATAAAATCTTCGCTATGGACAATCGTTCATTCTATAAACCAGATTTAGATTAATAATTTAAGAAAAACGAGCATTTTTAGGGCAAGAATGTTCGTTTTTTTATATGAATATGGTATAATGGATAAAATATCAAAATTAAATGAAATGGGAAATAGAAATGAAATTAAGAAGAAGTGATCGGATGGTTGTCATTTCCAACTATTTGATTAATAATCCTTATAAACTAACTAGTCTCAATACTTTTGCTGAAAAGTATGAATCTGCTAAATCATCCATCTCAGAAGATATCGTCATTATCAAACGCGCCTTTGAGGAAATCGAAATCGGACACATCCAAACAGTAACTGGTGCTGGTGGAGGTGTCATCTTCACACCATCAATCTCAAGCCATGATGCCAAGGAAATGGTTGAGGACTTGCGTGCCAAGTTGTCAGAAAGTGACCGTATCTTGCCAGGTGGCTATATCTACTTGTCAGATTTGCTTAGCACACCAGCTATCTTGAAAAATATTGGACGCATTATTGCCAAGAGCTTTATGGATCAAAAAATTGACGCGGTTATGACAGTAGCGACCAAGGGTGTGCCACTTGCAAATGCAGTTGCCAATGTCCTCAATGTTCCTTTTGTCATTGTGCGCCGTGACTTGAAAATTACCGAAGGTTCAACTGTCAGCGTCAACTATGTTTCAGGTTCAAGTGGTGACCGTATTGAAAAAATGTTCCTTTCAAAACGCAGTCTCAAGGCAGGAAGCCGTGTCTTGATTGTGGATGACTTCTTGAAAGGCGGAGGAACGGTCAACGGGATGATTAGTCTCTTGCGTGAGTTTGATTCAGAATTGGCAGGTGTAGCCGTCTTTGCGGACAATGCTCAAGAAGAACGTGAAAAGCAGTTTGACTACAAGTCACTCTTGAAGGTAACCAATATTGATGTCAAGAACCAAGCCATCGATGTTGAGGTTGGCAATATCTTTGACGAAGATAAATAAGAGATAGAACTAAAGGTTGGAACGATAGTCCCAGCCTTTCTTTGCAAATAGAATAGAAGGAAGCTTATGAAAACACCATTTATCAATAGAGAAGAGTTAGAAGCGATTGTTGCCGAGTTCCCGACTCCCTTTCACTTGTATGATGAGAAGGGGATTCGTGAGAAGGCAAGAGCTGTCAACCAAGCCTTTTCGTGGAATAAGGGCTTTAAGGAATATTTTGCAGTTAAGGCTACTCCGACTCCAGCAATTTTGAAAATTCTCCAAGAGGAAGGCTGCGGTGTGGACTGCTCTAGTTATGTAGAGCTCTTGATGAGTCACAAACTGGACTTTCCAGGGTCTGAGATTATGTTCTCTTCTAACAACACGCCAGACAAGGAATATGCCTATGCGCGTGAATTGGGTGCGACCATTAACTTGGATGCCTTTGAAGATATTAAACATCTAGAGCATGCAGCAGGCATTCCAGAAATCATCTCATGTCGTTACAATCCTGGAGGTGTTTTTGAGCTAGGGACAGACATCATGGACAATCCTGGAGAAGCCAAGTTTGGCATGACCAAGGACCAGCTCTTTGAAGCTTTTGCCATCTTGAAGGAAAAAGGAGCCAAGACTTTTGGGATTCACTCCTTCCTAGCGTCCAATACCGTGACCCATCTCTATTATCCAGAGTTGGCTCGTCAGCTTTTTGAATTGGCTGTTGAAATCAAGGAAAAGTTGGGCATTTCGCTAGACTTTATCAATCTTTCTGGCGGTATTGGTGTTAACTATCGTCCTGAGCAGGAGCCAAATGATATTGCCTTGATTGGTGAGGGAGTTCGTAAGGTATATGAAGAGGTCCTTACGCCAGCAGGTCTTGGTCAGGTCAAGATTTTCACCGAATTGGGTCGTTTTATGCTCGCCCCTCACGGTGCTTTGGTCACAAGAGTCACTCATAAGAAGAAAACTTACCGTATCTATCTAGGTGTGGATGCATCAGCAGTCAATCTTATGCGTCCAGCCATGTACGGAGCCTACCACCATATTAGCAACATGACTCATCCAGAAGGACCAGCTGAAGTGGTAGATGTGGTCGGTTCACTCTGTGAAAACAATGATAAATTTGCAGTGAATCGTGAACTTCCTCATACAGAAATCGGTGATTTGCTGATAATTCATGATACAGGTGCCCACGGATTTTCAATGGGCTACCAGTATAATGCTAAACTTCGTTCTGCGGAAATCCTTTATACTGAAGAAGGCAAAGCTCGTCAAATCCGCCGTGCAGAGCGTCCTGAGGACTATTTTGCAACCTTGTATGGTTTTGACTTTGAAGAATAAAATGATAATTAATTGAAAATGAAATTGAAAAACAGATTGCTTTCTAAAAAATAGACAAAAATCTTGTTTTTCCTTCAAGTCGTGATATAATAAAACTATAAAACGTTTTCAAGGAAGGTAACGATATGTCTGAAGAAACAATTGATTATGGACAAGTGACAGGAATGGTGCATTCAACGGAGAGCTTTGGTTCGGTAGACGGACCTGGTATTCGCTTTATTGTCTTTTTGCAGGGCTGTCACATGCGTTGCCAGTATTGCCATAACCCAGATACTTGGGCTATGGAGTCCAACAAATCACGTGAACGGACGGTAGATGATGTCTTGACAGAGGCCTTGCGCTACCGCGGTTTCTGGGGGAATAAGGGTGGGATTACAGTCAGTGGAGGAGAAGCCCTCTTGCAGATTGATTTCTTGATAGCCCTCTTTACCAAGGCCAAAGAACACGGAATCCACTGTACCTTGGATACCTGTGCCCTTCCTTTCCGTAATAAACCACGTTACCTTGAGAAGTTTGACAAACTCATGGCTGTCACTGACTTGGTTCTCTTAGATATCAAGGAAATCAACGAAGAACAGCACAAGATTGTTACTAGCCAAACCAATAAAAATATCTTGGCCTGTGCCCAGTATCTATCAGATATTGGAAAACCTGTCTGGATTCGCCACGTGCTAGTTCCAGGTTTGACAGACAGAGATGATGACTTGATTGAACTTGGTAAGTTCGTCAAGACTCTCAAAAATGTGGATAAGTTTGAAATTCTACCTTATCACACCATGGGTGAGTTCAAGTGGCGTGAATTGGGAATCCCTTATTCGCTCGAAGGGGTTAAACCACCAACACCAGATCGCGTCAAGAACGCTAAAAAACTCATGGATACCGAAAGTTATCAAGACTATATGAAACGTGTACATGGATAAAAAAGAAGCCTGATGGAAAAGAGCCCACTGAAAAAGTCATCAATTGATGGCTTTTTTGTTATACTAGAGATGAGGTGAAATGATGCTTGATAATCAGTTAACTATGGATGTCAGTCCTTATTCTAGTTTGTATGATATCGTGGTTCCTAAAACCCACTTTTTACGTCAGCTAACTGAACTCTGTGATTTTAGCTTTATTTATGATGAACTAGACAAGAATTATCGTCCCGATTTTGGGCGTAAAGCTTATTCACCGATTATGATGTTCAAATATCTCTTGTTAAAAGATATTTATAAGTTATCAGATGTAGATGTGGTAGGACGTTCCTTATCAGATATGGCCTTTAAATTTTTTCTTGGTCTGGCTCCTGAGGATTCTGTTATCGAGCCATCCTCTCTGACAAAATTTAGAAAGCTAAGAATTAAAGATGACAAACTGCTTGATGTATTGATTCAGAAGTCTGTTCAAATTGCACTCGAACACAACTTGATTAAGAGTAAAATCCTCATTGTGGATGCCACTCACACCAAATCTCATTATAATCATAAGAAACCCCAAGAAATTCTTAGGAAGCGTTAAAAAGCTTTACGTAAAACGATTTATCAACATTCAGAAGATATCAAAATAGAATTTCCAAAGAAACCCCAAGAAGATAAACTCGAAGCAGAATTGACATATACAGAGGAGTCAATGGCTATGGTTAAAAAACACGAGGAACTCTTAGCCCTACCGGCTGTCTCTCAAAAGTTCAATTACCTAAAAGAGGCTGTTGAGGACGACTTAGAATACTTGGAAGCTTCTGTTAAGGAGGAGACTAGGCTCGGACATAAGACAGCCGACAGCTCTTTCTATGGATATAAAAGTCATATCGCTATGACGGATGAACGGATTATTACTGCTTGTGTGGTCACTTCTGGCGAACAAAGTGATAGGAAATATTTACCTGAGTTATATGCTAAAACAAAGGAAAATAGTCTGGACATCGAGACTATTATTAGTGATGCGGCTTATTCAGTAAAGGACAATATTCAACTAGCTCGCAAAGAAAAGATTCATTTGGTGTCAAAACTGAATCCTTCTGTTTCAAAAGGTTACCGTAAAGAAGAGGATGGGTTTGAATTTAATAAAGACGCAGGGCTATTTGTCTGTCCTGAAGGACACATGGCTATTCGCAAAACAAGGACAGGGAAAAAATATCAAAATAAGAATCAAGTTGTCACTCATTACTTTGACATTGAGAAGTGCAAGAGTTGCCTTTCCAAGGAAGGTTGTTATAAGGAGGGGACAAAGTCTAAAACTTATTCATTAGCTATTAAGAGGAACGACCATCTTTTCCAGAAGAAATTTCAGGAAACATCTTATTTTAAAGAGATTACCAGACATCGCTATAAAATCGAAGTGAAGAATGCCGAACTAAAACAGAGACATGGCTTTGATGTCGCAAGGGCATCAGGTCTTTTCAACATGGAATTACAGGCAGCAACAAGCATATTCGTGGTCAATATGAAACGAATTATGACCTTAATAAATACAAAATAACCGAGGAATTCGCTCAAATTGATGAGAGATTCCTCGGTTTTCAGTTTATTAAAAGTAAGAGGCTTATTTTTTCAGTGGGCTAAGTTTTTAATGTTTGTCTTTTATATATCTAATCTTCAAATTGTTTAATAATAAAACATTAAAAGGCGTAGCCAAAAAAAATGTAAACGTTTGCTAAAAACGGATTTTCATAAAAATCTTCTTTTTAAAAAGTAGAAGTATGTTAAAATACTAAAGAGGTGTAAATTATCAGATTATTTCAGCCGTACAGTGTAATTTGTAGATATTTCATAAT